>CAZPDD010000018.1:0-11981 GCA_964585235.1 Microcaldota archaeon
GTAACGGCAGTTGACAAGGGCCTTGTAAGGGTCGGTCAAGTGCTTGGGGAACACTTCACGCGGGCCGTAAACGCCGGCGATGACTTTGTTGCGGCCCCATTCGACCATCGCGCTGCCACTCGCCTTCTTGAGAAGCCCTACAGTGATGCGCATGTCGCGCAAGTCCCTATCACCGCGCCCGCTGAGCCTGCTTCCGTCCTCGCGGACTAGCTTGGGCTTGCCGGGTCGGTTAACGTTTCCAGCCATTTCAAAATCACATCCAATTGTTTAAACGAAAACTATTGCCTTCCCGCCTCGGCCTCGAGGAATGCCTTCATCCTGTCGGTGAGGCCCGGCACGTGCGCTTCCGCATCAATCTTGAGAATCGCCCTTTCCGCAAGGACCAGGTTGCCTCCGCGGAGGTAAACGCGGCCGTTCTTGCCTATGAACAAGTCGCTGCCGGTGTAGCCGCGGATCATCTCAAGCATGCTGCCGGCCTTGCCTATGAGGCGGGGGACTTTCACGAAGTCAACTTCGAGGATGCGGCCGCCCTCGAACTTTCGGGGCTCGACTAGGACCGCCTCGTTGACTTCGTTCACTTCAGCCACTTTCGCGCTGATGACGTCGCCGACCTTGAACTCCTCCCGCACTTCGCGAGTGCTGAAAGTCCCTTCGTAAGGCGAGTGCATCTCGACGACGTAACCGCTGAACTTTTCGACAATAACGAAACCGACTATGTAATCGCCGGGAAGGGGCACGTAATGGCCCTTGAGGGGCACGAAACGGCCTTCGCGCACCAGGCTCACTACGGCGGCGAAAGTCTTCCCGCCGTCGGTGAAAGTGCCGTCAATCTGCTCGGGCCTTTCGGAAACAACATCGCCCGGAAAAACGATTTCAGTCATTTAAGCAATCAACTCCCTTTTTACAATCCATTTGAAATGCGAATTACGCCATCACTTTCGTCTGCGCCTGCCCTGCCGTCAGCTTGTTGAGCTTGTCGTAAAACTGGCTCGTCAGGCCGGCCGGCATCTCACACACGGCGGCAAGCGAACCGTCCGGCAGCCACTCTTCCCGTTTCATGCCGAATTCCTTGAGCGCACCGTAGCATTTGGGCGCGAATTCAGGCGGCACCTTGATTGCGACGCGCGCTTGTTCCATGCTTATCGGGATGATCTCCCGGATGCTCTCGATTGCCTCCTCCATCTGCGATTCGGCGCTCTTGAAGGCGTCGACTCCGAAGCGCGCCTGCTCAAGCGCTTTCTCGATGCGCTGGGGCGGATGGGGCGCCTTCGTGCGGGGATCAACCGCATTCCTTGCAATCAAGTCGATTATCCTAAGCCTCTTTTCCTCCACCGACTTTCTCCTCTGCTCGGTGGTGAGCTGGAGTTCGCCGTCGGCGAAAATCTTTGCTGCGATGACGTTGATGTCCTCGCTGCCGAAGCATTTCTTGATTGCGCCCGAAGTTTGCCGCTCGCCCTTGCGAGCGTCCTTGAAGACTTCCTCGACGAGCACCACGTTCGCCAAATCCTTCTTGGCGCCAGTTTTGTAATCGTAAGCCAACTTGGGGTCGACGAGCAGCTCGAAGCGCTCGCCGGCCTTCTCGAGGCGCGCGACTATGGTATTTTCTATCCCGGTCATGAGAGCCCCACTTTATTCCTTTATGGGAAAAAACTCACTTCTCGCCCAGGAGCTTTGCAAGCTCTGCCTGCGGGACGGCCTCGACTTTCCTGCTGCGGCCGTCGATGCGCGCGATGTCAAGCAGCTTTGGAGTAAGCTTGGTGTCAACCACCTTGCGCAGCCCCTTGAGGCACAACTCGGTTCCTTCCACGAGTGAAATCGTCTCCTTGTATTCCTTCTCAAGCATTTCCTCAACCGCCTTCTTTCCAGAGCCGATTGCGGTTGCCTTGTACTCGAAAAGCGCACCGCTTGGGTCGGTCTCAAAAAGCCTCGAGCCGGCGTTGATGTTGATGCCTGCGATGAGAAGCGAAACGCCGTAGGGCCGTACGCCGCCGTATTGCGTGAAGAACTGGATGTGGTCGCCCACTTCTTTTGCAAGCATCTCAACCGGGATGGGCTCGTTGTACACCAGCCTGTGGCGCTGGCACTGCATGCGCGCGTAGTCAACGAGCTTCCTCGCATCGGCGACAAGGCCGCTTGAGGAGGCGACGATGTGGTCGTCGAGCTGGAAGATTTTCTCGTGGCTGTCGCCCACTATGAGGGCAGAGCCGATGCGCTTGTGCGCAGCGAGGACAATGCCGTCCTTGCAGATTATGCCGATGCTCGTGCTGCCCGTCTTGACTGCCTCGCGCGCGTACTCCACTTGGAACAAACGCCCGTCGGGCGAAAAGACAGTAATTGCCCGGTCGTAAGCTGCCTGCGAAGGAGGATACATTTTCAAACCACCCTAGTTTTCTAACTTTTGTTTACTAAACGCCTAACTAGATTAAAAACATCCTACAAAGAGCCGGACACGCACGACCGGATCCAAAAAACTTCTTCTACGTAAAAAACTTTGTCGAAAAAGCCTTTTTAAGCCTTGCTTGACCAGCAGGATTTGCAGGATTAACAAGATAACCAATTATTTGCCGGGGGGGTGTTCCACCGCGCCCCTATTTACCGAGATATTCGAGGGAATTTAGCAGCAACAGCAAGTCGGCGGGGGATTTCGCGGTAGCGGGGTCAAAGGAGAAATAAATCGTCTTGCCGGCAACCGTGCCTTTGCTTTCAACAATTGCAAAATACTTTTCACCCTCCGGACGGCCGATGGAGCTTGAATCCAAGTACGCCAGTATCTCGGCGTTGGGCTTTGGGGTGGTAACAAACGCAAGCGTGCTGTGAAACTGGAAGTTGTTAAGCAGGCCGTTGAAAATAGGGTGGCTGGGGCTAGCCATCTTTACTTTGCCGTCAACAGACTGTTTCGTCAAGGGCGCAAGTTCGCTGCTGACCCCGCCGATTACTACCGGCACCACGTCGCCAAGCGAGTTTACGCCAACGTCCCAGCCATAGGCAGACTCGTCATCACTCAGGCGAGTGCATGCATCCTTGATTAAAATCAGCTTCCTGCCCGCTTTCACCGCATCAGCCATCACCTGGCGGGCATTGCGGTCGCAAACGGGCTCGCCTTGGACGATTACTATGTCGAAGTTGTTCAGAATGCCCTTGTAGACTACCTTGGGGTCAATGCTGCCTGCAAAGTAAAAACCGCTTGCGTTGAAGTCATCACTTTTCAGAATCGACAGCATTTCAGGGCTCGCCTTGCCTACAACCGCCACGACTGGCTTGGACGGGCTTGCGGGGAAGAGGCACCCGAGAAGTAAAGCCGACAAAAGAACTGCGGCAAAAAGTGCTTTTTTCACGCTAAGGCCACTTAACCCAAACCAGCTTTTAAGCTCGTATGCTTGCGCTGCCAGCCCCGGACTTTCCCGACGGGGGCAGCAGGCGTGAGATTGCGCCGCTGACTTTCAAAAGCCGCAGGGCGGCTTTAGCCCCGCGGAACTCAACCTTGGCGGCAAGCGCGGCAATCACGTTGTCAAGCTCCCTCGTGGCGCACTTTATGACGATTTCCTGCTTCGCGGGGTCGAATTCCTTTGCCTGCACATTCGCCTTCGCCGCACCGCCCTCGCCAAGGAGTGAAAAAACCGCCTCGTAAACCGCGTGCTTTGCCTCCTCGGCAGTAAAGCCCGCGCTGCCTTCGCGCTCGAGCTTCAACCTCAAATAACGTCTTTTTTCAAGCATCTCAATCACTCAAGTTCTTTTTTTCCGTTGCCAGCAAACCACTTTGCAAACGCCTCGAAAGCCTTTGCGCGCGAGCTGTTGGCAAGCTTTTCCTGCATGCCCATTTGCGAATAAACTTTTCCTGCCTTGCCATCGCAGGGGATGAAAACCGGGTCGTAAGGAAGCGATGCGTCGGCAAGCGGGCCGATTGAAGTGCTGACGCGTCCGTTCTCAACCCCCCTGAAGAGCTTCGGCCTTTTCAATCCGGGCGCGGCAAACGCGACAACGGTCTTGAAAGAGGCGCCCCTCAGGCCGCTGGCGCGGGCAAGCGCGAGGATGCCTTCGCGGCCGATTGAATTTGCGACCCACTTGCTGAAAGCGCCGGGAAAGTTCTTGTAGCCACTCAGGTAAAAGCCAGTGTCGTCGACGACAACTGGCTTGCGCAGCGCGTGAAGCGCGGCAACGGCCTTTCCAGTTGCGATTTCCTCAAGCTTGTCGCTTCGCGCCTCGGGCAACTCCAAGGCAACTGGCTCGACACTGATGCCGAAGCGCTTGAGGGCGAAACGCGCCTCCTGCACTTTCCCCTTGTTGGTTGTTGCGAAAAGGATTTTTTTCATTCCAATTCCTCCAGCAATTTTGCAGGCCGGGTGCTCAACGCGGCAGCGGCCTGTTCGTAGGAAAGGCCGTAAAAGACGCCGATTGCGATTGCCTCACGCGGGCTTTTGAGCTCCCACTCGCTTTTCGCGCGGGAAGTGAAGACAAAGGGTGCACGGTGCTTGACGCACTTTTTCAGGAAGGAACGCGTGTGGCTCACAAGACGCGCGCGGTAAACGAATTTCGTCGAGAGGAAAGGCGCAAGCGGAAGCTCGAAGGCGCAGGGGGCGGACTTGCTTGCATGGGCAACCGACCGCACGAGCCCGTCGTCCTTGAAAAAGTCGGTTGTGGAATAGGGGCTTAAGAGCAGGGCGCCGGCAAAGCGCTTGAGGCAGGCTTTCAGCAAGTCCGGGCTTTTGCACTCAACTGCATTCACGCCGTCGCCGAGCTTTCGAAAGTCCTTTGGCGAGGAGAGAAGCACGTTGTTGGCGGGCTTTGCGTAAGAAAAGCCTAGAGAAAGCGCGCGCTTTTGCAGCGAAGCGTCGCCTAAGTTAAGGTCGTGGAAAAGCGCCATGGAAGGAATTAGTTGCGCGTGTAATATTAATTGCGGTTATGCCTTAGGCCGGCGTCGGGCTTGCGACGGACTTTGCCACAGCCGGGCGAGCAACGGGCTTTGCGGACGATGGGATTACAGCTGATTTCGTGGTTGACACCAGCTGCTTTGCGGCAAGTGCCTTGCGGGCTTTTGGACTCAATGGCTTTGGAACGTGCGAGTGCATCTCGCGCAGGATGACCTCGAAATAGTGGTCGGTGCCGCTTTCGCCGACGAAGTAAGAGCCGACTACGGACATGTTCCTGTGCGTGCGCAACGCCTTCTGCGTTGCAAACCACTGCAGGCTGCGGCCGGGGGCCACGCGCTTGACGTTCTTGCCGGGCTTTCGGCCGAGTTTGGGCGCCGGGCGCGAGCGGTTGCCCTTGCCCATGCGAACGCGCACTATTACGAATTCCTTGGTTGCCTTGTAGCCAAGGCCGTGGGCGCGGCTGGGGTTTGCGGAGTGCTCTACGCGCACTATGCGCGGCTGCTTGTTCCACTTGACCAAGCGCGCCCTAAGCGTAGCAGAGCGCGTGGAAAGCGTCTTGGCAAAGGATTTCCTTATGTAAGCGTGTGCGTTCATAGCGTAAATCACCAAATATTCGATGCGGCCTTTTGCCCTTTGATAGGAATAAAACGAGGCGCAAAAGAATTTATTGGAGAAAGGCCTTTTATATATATTGCTTTTCGCCTGCTAAACGGGCGGGGCGCGGGGGTCGGAAAAGAACGTGAAAATCCTGGTTGGCAACGGCCTGACGGAAAAAAAGGCGCTTGAAATCGGTGAAGGCGCGAGCGTCGAGACCCTGATGAAACAACGCGGCCTCAACGGCCAGACCGTTGTCGCCGTCCTTAACGGGCAGGTGGCGCACCCTTCAACCCGATTGCGGGAGGGCGACGAGCTCGAGCTCGTCGGCGTGATTTACGGCGGCTAGCTTTGAAATAGCTTATAAACTCTGATTCTCTCTTTCCTTACACTGTGAAGATTATACCAAGGCAAGCGGCGATAATCCCTTCTCCCCCTCCACTTGAAACTAGGGAACACCAGCTTGAGTTAAGATCGGACAAAAAATCTGCAGTGCTAAAGAACATCCCGCCTCGGGACTTATACGACGGGATTCAACCGCCATGGCAAACCCTAGCTCTGCAAGGAATTGGAAGAGAAAAAACGGCCCGGTGGCTTCTTGACCAACTGGAAAAACTCGGGTTTGAAAAAAAAGGAAACGCCGTACTAACCAAACAAACTGGAAAATGTGTGACCGAAGTTCATTTTTGCGAAATGGGCACAAAAAATCTAAAAGATTACGAAACACCCGGTTTCAATTTTCAATTTCATTCTGTTGAAGACACGAAATTCTCTATAACGGATTTTTCTGAAGTATACGACCTATTTCGAAGGGCGATAAGAATGCATTTGCCAACGGTAAAAGAAATTCAAGTGGGAAGCATCGGACATCCCTACTACTGGCTGTTGAAGCCGCAGCTCCCCGAAGAGTATTCCATAGAGACTGATCCGAAGTCGCAAGTATTGCCAGCGCAATTGTTTGAGAAATTCAGGAAGCATGGAGTTACAGTTATACAGCAAGGGGAAAAGCCATACCGGCCTGCTAAAGGCTTGATTTGGTGGCTTCATATGAAAGTACCCTTTTACTCTACGTACCTTGAAAACATCCCTGATGAAAAAAAGGCTGCCACTGCACAAACCACGCTTAAGTTCGAGGGCATCAATCACGTCTACGGAGATTTTGACGGTCACCTACTAGAACCGGAAATCATAGCAAAATTGATGACGACTATACCGCAGCATGCCTATCTCAAACACAGCAACGTCGTGTTTTCAAGAGGCGTTCCGGTAGATTACGCAATCGAATACGGAATCACGCACGCACATCAACTGACTAATAAAAACAAGCCCGATGCCTTGCCCCCTTACAGCAACCTGAATAAATTGCCTGATGGACCCACCGGGTTAGAGTCCCAGAATGATGGTTAAAAAGCATCTTGCGCATTAAAGAAAGGCGATGGGTTTTTGATGGCGGACTTCACTGCGGCTGCGCTTGCACTATTCCACGACTTGTACGATGCGCAAAAGCTCGTTGCAATCGGCGGCTACTTCGGCCTTGCACTAATAGTATTTGCCGAGACCGGGCTTTTCTTCGGCTTCATCTTCCCCGGCGATTCGCTCTTAATCAGCTTGGGGCTGTTTTGCGCAACAGGCCAGCTTGACATCGTCACGCTCAACCTCTTCCTCATCCCCGCGGCAATAATCGGCGACGCGGTTGGCTACATGTTCGGCGCGCGCGTCGGAAGAAGGCTTTACAGCCGCAAGGACAGTATTCTTTTCAAGCAGGACCACGTGAGGCGCGCGCACGCGTTTTACGAAAAGCACGGCGGCAAGGCAATTGTCTTCGCGCGCTTCATCCCCGTTGTCCGAAGCTTTGCGCCAATAGTCGCCGGCATTGCGGAAATGCCCTATCCCAAGTTTGCAATGTTCAACATCGTCGGGGCCGCGCTTTGGGTAGCCGGCATCACCTTGCTAGGCTATTTCCTCGGCCGCTCCATCCCGAACATCCAGGAGCACCTTCTTCTCGTGATTTCGATAGTAGTTTTCCTTTCCTTCCTGCCCGTCATAAAGGAGTATTGGGACTCGCGCCACCAGCACAAGGCAGCCGGGGCGGCAAAGGGGGCGAAAAAGTAGATGCCGGCCTGCAGCAAGTGCGGACGCGACGCCGTGACGCGGCTTTACTACACGAAACAGGACTTGTGTTCCAACTGTTTTTGCGACGTTTTCGAGCACCGCGTGAGGCGCGCTAACCGCGAGTTCTCGCTGCTTCGCCGAGGCGACGTGGTTGCTGTTGCAGTGAGCGGCGGGAAAGACAGCCAGGCGATGCTTTTCGTCCTGCACAAGCTGGCGAGGGAAATTGGGGACGTGACGCTCAAGCCCGTGCTCATCGACGAGGGAATCGAAGGCTACCGCAACGTAGCTGCCGAGAATGCGAAAAAACTTTGCGAACAGCTCGGCTTGCAACTTCACGTTGAAGGCTACAAGGAGAGCTTCGGCGCGTCGATGGACGAGGTGATGGCCAAGCGCGACAGTTTGTCCTCGCTTGATGCGAGGTTTCAGGCAAAGCCCAGCTGCACTTACTGCGGCGTATTCCGCAAGTCTTCGCTCAACAACGCGGCGCTTTCACTTGGCGCGAGCAAGCTGGCGGTGGGCCACAATTGCGACGACCTCGCGCAGACGTTTTTGATGAACTTGATGCGAAGCGAGCCCGAACGCCTTGGGACAATCGGCGCACAAAGCGGGGTGGTCGAGCGCGAGGGATTCGTCACGCGCGTAAAGCCCCTCATCTACAACCTGGAAATCGAGTGCGCTGTTTACTGCCGCCTTCGCGGCCTGCCGTTCCACCTTGGCGGCTGCCCTTACGCGGCAGAGAGCTTCCGTGGAACCGTCAAGGACTTTCTAAACTCGGCCGAGGCGGAGCACCCGGGCATTAAGTTCAACCTCCTGCACTCTTTCCTCAAGCTGCGGGAAAAAATTGCCGAAGAAACCACGGAAAAGGCGGCTGCGGAAAAAATGTTTTACTGCGGCAAGTGCCAAGCGCCGTACAGCGGATCGGGCGCGGTCTGCAAGGCGTGCGAATTTTTGAAGGAATTGCGCATTGAAACAATCGCCTGAGCCCTTAGCCGGCGAGGCCCGAGCGGATGAACTCGACGCCAACTGCGCCGAGCAGCAGGCCGATTACTTTTATTGCGATCGTCAGGGCGTTCTCGCCCAGCTTCTTGTGGACATACGTTGAACTGCGCAGGATAAGCCATGAGACTAATGCAGTTGCGATTGTTGCAGCCAATACCGGCAAGTAGCCGAACTGGCTCACGAGTATTATTTCAGTCGTGATGACGCCCGGCCCTGTTAGCATGGGCGTTGCGATGATTACTGTTGCGACGTTAAGGCCGTCCTTGCTTTTCTTGGCCCCGTCAAGCTTGAAGCCGAGGATTGTCTCAAGCGCCAGCAGGGCAAGGACGATTCCGCCGAATACCTTGAAGCTTGCCAGGGACACGCGGAAGGCCGATAGGATTGCGGTGCCGAAGAAAAGGAAGAGCAGCGCAAGGATGGTTGCGACAACAACAGCCCGGTCGGCACTCTTTTGGCGCTCGGGCCCGGACAAGCCCTTTGTCAGGGAAATGAAAAGGGGGATGCTGACAAGCGGGTCCATGATGAAAAATAGTAGTATGAAGGAGGCGATGAAGTTCTCGAGAAAAGCCATTTCAACCACAAGGGTTTTTAAACTGTTTTGGGCACAGTAATCATGCGCTTGTTTTATTTAATCCAGTGCATAGCGAAGGGAATCGAAAATGGGAATTCGTCCGGGAAAGACAATCAGGCGGCCGGTCGGCCAGCCGTGGGCACGCTTCAGCAAGCACAAGCCCCGCAAGAGCTTCGTCAAAGGAGCCCCGCACCCGAAAGTGCGCCAGTACAACATGGGCACAGACAAGCGCTTTGAGATTGAAGTCGAGTTCGTTGCGGACTATCCAGTTCAGCTTCGCGACAACGCCATCGAGGCGGCAAGGCAGGCTGCAAACAAGTACATGGAAAAGACGCTTGTCGACAACTACTTCTTCCAAGTCGTCTCCTACCCCCATTTGGTGGTCCGGGAGCACGCCGCCCTCGGAGTTGCCGGCGCGGACCGCATCAGCAAGGGAATGAAGCGCGCCTTTGGAAAACCCAAGGGCAGGATGGCGCGCCTTGACTCGGGCGACGTGGTCTTCCGCGGACGCCTTCTTAAAAAAGACCTGCCGGTCCTCAAGGAAGCCCTGCGGCGCGCGCAGTGCAAGCTAAGCGGCAAGTTCACGCTCATTACCCGCGACATCGTGGGCGACAAGGTCAACCTCATCCGAAGCATCGTCGGCCGCAAGATGAAGAAGAAGGAAGAAGCCAAGCCCGTTGCCGAAGTTGCCGCGGAGGCGACCAAGGCAGAGGGCGAGGCAGCTGGCAAGGAAGGCGAAGCGGCAAAGCCCGCCGAAAAGAAGGGCTCGCCAGTCAAGGACCTCAAGTAAAAGGCCCTCAGGCTCCAAGCCGCTTAAGTTGCTGCTCGTAATAGGCCAAGTATTCTTCAATCAACTTTTTTTTGAACAGCTCCGCTTCGCCGGGTTTGGTCGCCCCCAATCCGCCCGGGCTCGAGTGCACTATCCCGCTCAGCTGCCCAGCCAACGACTGGATCGTCTCGGCACTTATTTTCTCCCGCTCTGCCACGGGCTCCGAAGCTATCGGGTACATTATGGTGTAGTCAATTAGTGACGCCGTGCCGCTTTTGCTTGCAACAAAATTCTCTGCCTTGAGGTGCACGTGCCTCACCCCCGCGGCAGTCAACAAGGCAACTTTCCTGACGGCGCTCAAACAGGCCTTTTTCTTCAACTCAAATGAATTGCGCGGGTCCTCGAGGAAAGTGAGCATATTTTCGTGCTTCTTCCACAGGGTGACTATTGCGCTCCTCCACCTGAACGTCTCGGGCTTGGCAGGATAAGAAAAATCGGTTTCATGCAGCAAAGCAATGGGCATCTCCAGGACAGCGGCCCTCTTGCCAGCCAGGCCTTTCAGCAGACCAAAATGGCGCTCGGCGTCGTGCTTTGGAAAAAACCTCACTGCAAGGGTATTGCTGCCGAAAGGACAGCGGTATACTATCGGGATCCCCCCAATTCTCTCAACCTGCCCCCTCAATGCAGCAACCAAGTCCCGCGGATTGTGCGAAGACAAATGAGTAACCGAAACACCGCCTACTTTGGAAGTCTTCCATTCAAGTGGCATAGGGCATATACTTGGAAACGGTTTTTAATAGCCCTTCCGTAATCTCCTCATGCCCGGCAAGTACGCCTATTGGTTCAACGAGGTCGATAAGGGCAGCCTCGCCATTGCAGGCGGCAAAGGGGCGAATCTCGGCGAGATGACGAAAGCAGGCTTTCCCGTGCCAGAAGGCTTTTGCGTAAGCACGAAAGCCTATTTCGACTTTATTTACGCAAACGGACTAGATGCGCTCATAGAGCAAAAACTCGGCAACCTCGACGTGGAGGAAACCCAGGCGCTGCAGGAGGCGAGCGAAACTCTCAAAAACGCGGTTATCGGCGCGCCAATCCCCAAGGAAATCCGCGAGCAGATAATCGCCGCCTACACCCACCTTAGCGAACAGGCGCCGGACGAGCACGGCATAACGACTTTAGGAAACGAAGTTTTCGTCGCGGTTAGAAGCAGCGCAACCGCCGAGGATTTGCCAAGCGCGTCATTCGCGGGAGAGCAGGCGACTTTCCTCAACGTGCGGGGAGCTGGCGGGGTTGTTGACGCGGTGCGCAAGTGCTGGGCGAGCCTGTTTGAGGCGCGCGCGATTTACTACCGCAACGAGAACAAGTTCGACCACTTGAAAGTCGGGCTTTGCGCGGTCGTCCAGCGAATGGTTGAGAGCGAGTCAAGCGGGGTGATGTTCACTGTCGACCCGTTCACGCAGGAAAAAAACAACCTCGTCATCGAGGCGGGGCTGGGCTTGGGCGAGGCAATAGTGAGCGGGATGATTACGCCAGACCACTACGTGGTTGACAAGGCCGCGATGCGGCTGATGCAAAAGACCGTGAACAAGCAGCATAAGATGATTGTCAAGGCCGCGTCAGGAGAGGATGCGGAAGTCGAGGTTGCCGAGGAATTGGCCGAGTCGCAAAAGCTCGCCGACGAAAGGATAATCGAACTTGCGGGAATTGGAAAGCTCATCGAAGAGCACTACGGCTCGCCGCAAGACATCGAATGGGCTTTCGAGAAAGGGAAGATGTACATCGTACAAAGCAGGGGCATCACCACGCTTGATAAAAAGCCGGCAAACGAAGGCAATGCGGTGGAAACAAAGCCCGTCACTGAAAGCAGGCCCTACGCAAGCGCGCCAGTTGACCTGACAGTCGACTCATCAAACCCCGCGCCGCTTTTCCACAATGCCGACGAGGCCGAGGCAATCTTGCGCGGCGCGGGCGCTTCGCCGGGAATCGCCAGCGGGCCAGTGCGCCTCGTGCTTGACATCAAGGAAATCTACAAGGTAAAGAAAGGCGACGTGCTCGTCACGCGAATGAC
>CAZPDD010000019.1:0-11693 GCA_964585235.1 Microcaldota archaeon
GTGCCGATGCTGCAGATGGCCCTCGGCGACTTGTCCCGCCAGGGCGTGCTGCACGGCTATCATCTGCTGCGAGAGGCGCCGGGAGTGCTTGTAAGCCAGGCTGAGACGAGCGTGATTGTCGAGGACGGCGGCGTCAAGGTGCTTGTGAAATGAGGGCGCGCCCAAGAGGGGATTTTCTTAATTGGATAAATTGTAGTTGGCGCCCATGTATCTTCGTAAGCAATTTACTGCACTCTAATTCATGACTAACGTCAGCGCGTGCGCCTTCAATCATTTTAATTTTCTGCTCTTCTTTACGTGCTTTTCTCTTGACATCCCTGCCGGAAAGTTTTTATATTGCAAACGTAATTATTACGTTGGTGAACGTAAATGGTAAGTATAACTTTGTCGGTGCCACCGCAGCTGAAACAACGGATGGACGAGCATGATGAAATCAAGTGGTCCGTGCAGATAAGGGCCATAATTGAAAGGGAACTCGACGACCTTGAGGCTATGGAACGCGTCGCGTCAAAAAGCAGGCTTACTGAGAAGGATGTCGAAGAACTGGCTCGCAAGGTTGATGCCGGCATGGCCAAGCGATGGAAGGCGATTGTACGTGAAGCTGGTAGTGGACGCTAACGTCTTTTTTTCCGCTTTCCTTAAGCCGGGTCTTACCCGAAAGCTATGGTTAGACGAAGGCCTTCAGCTGTTTGCCCCTTTTACATTGATTGAAGAGTACAAAAAATACTCGGCAGAATTGATTGGAAAGACAAATTTTGACAAAAAGGGGGCACTCCTGATGGAAGTGAAGCTGTTTGACCGCCTCAGTTTCGTCGATAAGGAAGAAATGCTGCCGTATAACGCAGCGGCACTGCACCTTACAGTTGACTCGAAGGATGTCGTCTACGTGGCTGCAGCGTTGGCAACAGGCGCGGACCTGTGGAGCCACGACAAGCACTTGAGGCAACCGCGCATCAAATGCTGGGGCACGGAAGAACTCGCGCGGGAACTGGGTCACTTGCAATAAGCATTTTACAGCACATACTTTGCAAGCGCCCAGGCGAAGACGGTTGAAAGGGCCTGTACGAAGAAGTTGACTACGCTGACTATGCTGACTACCGAAAGGGCCATTAGAAGCGGCAGGTAGTCGTAAGCCGCCTTGGCCTGGGGCACGCTTTGGATAGTGCTTCGCACCATGCTTGGCGAAACGGCGGCGCCGACGTTGAGCGACTGCATTTGCTTTGAGGCGTCAATCCCCCTGATGACGCGCGCGAAGTCAGTCCGCAGCTTGTCGGCAACCACGACCGTCTTGTCGATGCAGACCGAGTAGGCGGCGTCAACAATTGGCTGTTTTGAAGAGTCGGGCAACGCCGTGTAGGACGGTCCGCCAGACTGGGCAAGCGCGGAGGAAATGTCGTCTTTCGTGAAGACAGCCTGCACCTGAGCGCGGTTGACCTGGGCCGAGCTTATGAGGTCTGCACAGAAGTTGACCGCCGCCTGCGCGCCAGCTGGAGCGATTGCGGCGACTAGCTGCGGAGCCTGCGAGCTTATGCTCAAGACCATGCCGTCGAAGTACCTGTCTTTCGACGCGTTGACGCGAAGGAAAGTGAAGATGAAAGCGAGGATGACCAGAAGAGCAAGCGCCTTGCCAGTTGCGCTCCAGGCGCTTGAGAGCGTGATCTTGTCGTAATAGCTGGCGGCAAATGCGCAGGCGCCGAGGGCGAAAGCGAATGAAACGAAGGCGGGCAGGTACGCCGGGAAGAAAAGCGACTCTACCAAGGCTAGTACGAGGAGTACCGCCGCAGGGATGGCTGCCTTGCTGCGGGAAGTGCCGATCCCGAAGTACGCGGCGATTGCCATCGCGATGCTGTAAAGGACGATGAAAAGGATGAACGTGACGCTCCAGAGCTTGGCTACGTTGTACTGCAGCCGTCCCACGTCAAAAAAGTCGCTTAGCGAAAAGTCCGCGCGCGTGAATACAAAGAACGCGAAGACGGCCACTATGGACAAAAGGCCTAGGAGAATGAGCTTGAACTGGAAATTGGCACCCATGTCAAGCGTCAGGGAAGGGATGTTGATGGTGAGCTGCACGGCCTTGGGCGCGGCCGGTGCGTCAGCGGATTTTTTTGATTCCTTCTTGTCGCTCGCAGGCATATGCAGGAGTTAATGCAAGCCCGTTTTTAAATCTTGCCTAACGACGCGCGTTCATGCGGAAGGTGTTGGGGAGGAAGAAACTGAGGCTGCGGCCTGGATGCTGCCGCCACCGCCCAAAATCTGCTTGAACGCACCCTGCGACTTGCCATAGCACGCAATTGCCTGCGCCTCGTTCTCGTCGCTTTCCTTCTTCAGTAGCGCGATTGCGGATGCAAGGGGCGCGGGAGTCTTGTCCGCCGAGCCGTAAGTCGCCTGCACGTAACCCTCGAGCTTGCCTGCCTCGAGCGCCTCATCCTTCGATTTAGAGAAGAGCGTAACGCAGTCCTTTTCAAGCGAACTGTCGCCCACGAAAGTCCTGACAGCAACCCGCAAGGGATCCGAGTCAGCGGAACTGATGTCCTTCTTCACGTCGGCGATTTTCGTTTCCGCCTCGGCAAGAGTCGCTGCCTTGGTAGTGATGACCGGCGAACCGTCCGAACCCTGCTGCAGCGCCTGAACGACGCCCGACTTTGATGAAGCAGCGCCGCACAACTTGGACAGCCCGGTTTTCACCAAATCCTGCAACGCCGACTCACTTGAAATCGTTGCGACGCAATTGCCCTGCAACGACGCGGAATGGGAAGCGTACTGCGCACAGCGCTTTAGCTCCGTATCGCACCGCTGGTTCATTTCGGAACAAATCTGCGCCATGTTGGAGGCCTGGAGCTCGCACCTTGCCTTAGTCAATTTCTTCTGGCTTTCCTGCTGCGCCGCGAACATTTGCGTTTGTTGTGCAAACTGCGCATCCAAGCTGTCGCACCCCCCTCCGCCCTGGGGACCGCCAAAACCGCCTTGCGGGCCAGCAGGACCTCCGGCACAGCCATCCGGCCCGCAGTTGTGGCTGCCGAAAGAACCCTGCCCGCCACCATAACCGCCTTGGGGACCGCCTTGAGGACCAAAGCCCTGCGGCCCTGAACCACCCTGAGAACCGCCCGGATAACCACCCGGACCCCCTTGAGAACCAGGGCCGTAACCCCCGGGATAACCTCCTTGAGGGCCGCCGCCATAACCGGACGAGCCTTGCTGGCCGCCTGGACCGGCGAAACCGCCTTGAGGGCCAGGAGCCGGCGGCAGCTGGTCCCGGCCAGCCTGTTCTGCAATCGGGTAGCCCGTTATGAAATCAGCCTCCTGCCGGACAGTGCCCGAGGTCGTGGTTGTCGCGGGAGCCAAAGTCGTGGTAGTTGTTGGAGCCAGGGTAGTCGTGGTTGTCGGGGGCGCGAGTGTGGTAGTGGTAGTTGGCTGAAGAGTAGTTGTCGTCGCAAGCGTGGTCGCGGTCTGTAATGTAGTGGATGTTGAAGGCCCGGGAGTCGTCGTTGAAGTAGAGCCTGCAGGCGCCGACGAGGTGGTTGAAGCAACGGGCTGCTGGTTGGCGGAAGGCGCCGAGCCAGCAGGGTGGCAGTCCCTGCAAGCAACTTGAGGACAGCCGTCGGGTCCTGTTTGCTCAAAGTAGGCACAGCCTTTGTTAAGGCAGTTATTCCGCTGCGAAATCAAATCCTGGGACTGGCAACGGACTTGGTTGTTGCCTTGAGGAGGCTGGTTTGAGTTGTACTGCTGGGGAGGCTGGTTCTGGTATTGCTGGCGGCGCTGTTCGTCCTGCGCGCGCCGCATGTTCTCCTGGTCCATGCGCTGTTTTTCGTTCATCTTCTGCATATCGCATTCAAGCGTGCGCACTTCCTTTTCCTTTGCAAGACGCGCCGTAAACTGGCCGAAATAATCGTTTGCAGACTGCGACTGCTCGTCGCACAACTTGCTAACTTGCGAGGACAAGTCCGAACAGCTCACTTTCGTAACGCCGGTTTGGGAAGGAAACTCAATTTGGCGGGTTTCACAGAATTCTTTCGGCTTCGCACAAGGGTCTTGCGTTTGCGAATCGCAAACCGACTTGGCTGCTTCCGTGCTGCCGCCGAGCTTCAAGGCAACAATGTCGGAAGCGACTTTCGCGGCAGTTGCATCCAAGTCGCCGCAGGCTTTCTTTAACGGGTTGCCTGCGCCGGGGAAAGCAGCGGCCATGTACTGCTCGGGCGAAGAGCCGTACTTCGCCTGCCACGCCGGGGCGGAAAATATCTTCTGCAACAGGTAAATGTCGCCTTCGCTTGATTGGTCAATGAAGTTGGAAACCTGATACGCCTGGTCCCCGCCGAACGGGTTGATGTTGTTGCCAAAGCCCCCTTGGGGGCCGAAACCGCCTTGCCGGCCGCCTGGGCCGCCACCATACCCCCCAAAATCTCCGGATGGGCCGCCAAAGCCGCCGCCATAACCGGCTTGACCGCCGGACGGGCCGCCGCCAAAGCCACCTGAAGGACCATCTGGCCCTCCTCCGTAACCGTTGAAGCTGCTGGGACCGTTAGGGCCATCATAGCCTTGGCCAAACCCTTGCGGCGGATTACCCGGCTTGCCTCCGAAATCGCGCGGACCCTGCTGCGGGCTAGGCACTACATTTGCAGGGCCGGACGCGCCCGGCGACGAAACTGCGGCCTGCGGGGAAGTGCCTGATGAAGCGGTCAGCGCAGATGCGGATGGTGTTGCGGAAACCGAGGTTGTTGGGGCCGCACTTGCTGCATTCACGCCGGGAATCTGCACCAGCGAAGTGTCGTCTGCAAAAACAAGCGGGACGGAAAGCAATGCGAAAACAAGGACTGTGAACAAAGTTTTGGAAACCACGAAAACTCAACCTCCCCTAGCTTGCGCTATTAGCTTCACAGAAAACCGCCCACGCAAACCCCCATGCTACAAGAAAGAAAACGCAGCTCTTAAGCATTGCGGTGAGGCGGGGAAAGGCGAGAGGGAGAGTAGAGTGCGAAAAAAAAGGAAGGCGGGCCCGATGGGATTCGAACCCACAGCCTACTGGTTGCTTCCGCCTTTCGTGGAGCGAATTTTTTTCCCAAAAGTCGCAATGCGGCTTTGGGGGCATTCGAAGCCAGTCGCTCTATCCGGGTTAAGCTACGGGCCCGACGAAATAATATGGCAATAAACAGAATAAAAAGAGGCGGACCCGGCGCGATTCGGACGCACGGCCTACTGCTGTCTCCTTCATCCGCGCTTGCCGCGTTGGAAACCCCTCATGAAATCGGAAGCAGTCGCTCTATCCAGGCTGAGCTACGGGTCCAGCATGACTAATTAGCCGCCCAAAGGCAAATAAGAAGCTTAGCTGGGGGCGCTTGTCGCGTAAACGGAATAGTGCTGCGAGACGAAAACTTTTTGGAAGTGGCCGTCGAAAAACGCTTCACTCGCGTTAAAGTCCCGCAGTTCACTCTCGCCGATTACGGCGTAGCCGACGCCGTATTTTTTCAACAGCGCCGTTTCGCGGGCGCTGCCTGAAAACATTTCGCGCACGTCCTTTTCACGCGGGGCATAGTCGATGCCATGGGTCCAAAGCCACCCGCGATAGCCCATCACAACCGACCTTCCGGCAAGCGAAGGAACCGGATGCAGGTGGTAATCGCTTGTGAGGAAAACCGCGCCTGCGGGCGTATTGGCGCCAACCCATTGTGCAAGCTGCAGATCTTCCTGCGAATACATTTGGTAATGAAACTGCGACTCGTGCAAGAGCGCGAGGCCGCCGGAGGCGGTTGCGCAAAGAAAGAGCGCTGCGAAGCAGGAAACGGAAAGCGCGTCTTTCCGCCTCAAAAGCTTTTCAAGCACGATTGCGGCAACCGGCGCGGCTGCGAAAACCCATTCGTACAGCAGCTTCGTGTTGTCCACCGGCCACGGTTGGAAAATGAAGACGCTGGCGACGGCGAAAAGAACGAGGCAGCAAGCGTAAAAACGCTTTTGTCTATCGTCGAGGAGGAAAAAGCCGGCAAGCGCGAGGAGGAGGAACACTCCGAGGTTTTTCAGCCAAAAACCGGCGACGCCCGCGGGGGAAACGCCGCCCCAGACGGGCGCCAGGCGCGCGAAGCCCCACTTGCTTGACTGGCCTGCGAAGTAAAGAAGCTGCGGCAGGCCAAGCAACGCGGCGGGCGCGGCCAAGTAAAGCCAGTCGCGCAAATGCGAAACCAAGTTTTTTCCAGCAAACTCGACGAACAAAAGGAACGCGAAGCCCGCGACTAACGCAACTGCGATGAAGGCGTGCGCCTGCACGAACGGCAGGAGGCCGGCGACAACGCCGGCTGCAAGAAAATATCTTCTCCTCTCACCGCGGCTGGCCTGCCCCAACCCGGTCCACAAGAGCAGGAAGCAAAGGACAGCAAGCGGAAAGGCGTAGAGCGAGGACTTTTGGGGCAGGAGCAGGTCGTTTGTGAGGGAAAGCCAGTAAAAATCCGCGTCAACGGCGGTTGCGTGCACGTAATCGGCCGGCAGGTTGGAGTCGAAGGAAAGCAGGCTATGGCCGGAGGCGGCCGCTTCTGAAGGAAGACGGGCGAAGCCAAGGCCGCCTGCGAGGAAAACGAGCACTACCGCAATTGCCGCAACGCGCCTGCTTGAAGAGAAGCGGTATGCAAAAAAGTAAAGCAGGCCGACGAGGGAAAGGGCCAGGAGGACGCCGGGGACTATTGTCGCGAACCGTATTGCATCGAGGCCTCCCCCGCTCGCGGCTGCCAGCGCGGCGGTTGAAAAATCTGGGAGGAACGGGTAGAAGAGGCGGCCGCCGGCGTAGAGGGCGTCAACGGGCGGGAATGAAACAGCCGAGTTTGCACCGTGAATGAAGGAATTCACGAGCGTCAGGTGAAACGCGAGGTCGGCCCATGTGCTGCCGGCCGAGTAAAGCCCGTCCGGCCGGGGCTCAAGCACGTGTGTGGAGAAAAACAGCGAAAACAACACGCCCGCCAAGGCAAGCAGCAACATAAGGTGCTTGTGCCCAAGCAATTCCCGGCCCGCGCCGGCGAACATTCTGCCAAAAGAAAGTTTTTTCCGCCACGCTATCAACAGAGCTGCGGCAAGCACAAGCGCGGCCGAAACTGCGGCGGAAAAAATGCTGATGCCGCCGAAAGCGATTGCGCAAAGAAAGGAAACCCACGCAGAGGCAACCAGGCCAACTGGCACCGAGGCTAAAAAGCGCTCGGGGAAGGAAAGCCGCGGGAGAAAGGCGCTTGCTGCGGCGAATGCGAGGCTGAACCCCGAGGCAATCAACAAAAGCGTTAAGAACATAATAGGACTAACGCAGTAACGGGGGCAATGAATTTATTACTCGCGCCAATACGCAAAGAGGCGCTACGCTGCCGGATGTTCGGAGGGAGGAAATGCGGGGGAAGGGAGGAAGTGAGTGGATGAAATTCCGTTATGCGATTGTGCTGCCGGTTTACAACGAGGAGGCTACGCTTGAGAAGGCGGTCTTGAAAGTGCGCGGCGTGGTAAAGGGGATGGGTTGCGAAATAATAATCGCGGAGGACGGCAGCACCGACGCGACTGCCGAAATTGCTGCGAGGCTTGGCCGCAAATACGGCGACGTGACGGCGCTTCACTCACCAAAAAAGCTGGGGCGGGGCCGCGCCCTCAAGCGCGCTTTTGAGAAGGCTCGCGCGCTGGTAGTTGCGTACATGGACTCGGACTTGTCAACCGACTTGGCGTACGTCAAGCCGCTCCTGGCCGCAGCTGACAAATGCGACGTTGTTACTGGCTCGCGCTATGCGCCGGGAAG
Source organism: Microcaldota archaeon (assembly GCA_964585235.1). Taxonomy (GTDB): domain Archaea; phylum Micrarchaeota; class Micrarchaeia; order Norongarragalinales; family UBA97; genus JAGVFW01. Next base: position 7,748 of record CAZPDD010000019.1, read on the forward strand.
CGACACCCGGCGGGACGAATCGCGCTTCATGGCAAGCGCGTGCTTCAACTTTCTTGTGCGGCTGCTGCTCGGCTCGCGCCTGTACGACCACCAGTGCGGCTTCAAGGCCTTCAAGAAGAAAGGCGTGATTGAGCTCGACAGGCTGGCGGAATCGAACGGCTGGTTCTGGGACACGGAAGTTCTCGTGCTTGCGCAAAAAAAGGGGATGGCAATCGAGGAAATCCCCGTGCGGTGGGCAGAGAGGCGCGAAGGCACTTCGAAAGTGAGCATCTTGAGGGACTCGGCTGAAATGCTTGGCGGCATCCTCTCAATGCGCCTGCGGCTTTGGAAACGGGGAATAATCCGCTAAAAATAACAGGCGATGTGAAAATCATTGGCGAAAAAAACTTCTTTTGCGGCAAGGAAAAATCACAACCCCGCCAAGGCGCCTGCTGACAGGGTGCTTTTTTTGCGCAGCGCGCTCATGGCCTCCGGGGTTTTCCTTGCTATGCTTGCAATAGCCTATTTTACCGGCCGCACTATCCTCGAGGACCACGGCCCCGTCGGGCCAATGCTTGCGGGCGAACTTAACCGCTGGGATGCTCCGCATTACCTGCGCATTGCGCAAGTCGGCTACAAGCCAACGGGGGAGGATGCGCTGTTCCTCGTTTTCTTCCCCCTCTACCCTTTGGCCGTAAGCCTTGCGCACTGGCTGCTCAACGATTTCGTTGCCGCAGGGATTCTCGTCTCGCTGGCGTCGGCAGTTGCGGCAGGTTTCCTCCTTTCCAAGCTTGCCTTGCTTGACGCGGACGATGAAGAGGCGTCCCGCAGCCTCGTGCACTTCTTCCTCTTCCCGACTGCCTACTTCCTCTTCCTGCCCTACACGGAAGCCTTGTTTACATGCGTTACCCTTGCGTCCTTCCTTGCAGCGCGGCAGAGGAAGTGGGCTTTGGCCGGCGTTGCGGGAATGCTTGCCACCGCCTGCCGAATACAGGGACTGGCAATCTTTCCCGCGCTTGTTGCGGAGGCGTGGTTGGCGCGAAAGCAAGCCTGGAGAAATGCGGCATGGCTGTTGCTCGTTCCACTGGGCTTTGCCGCCTACCTGCTAATCAACTGGCGAGTGCTCGGCAGCCCGCTTGCGTTTCTGGAAATCCAGCAGACCCACTGGTTCCACAACCCGGTGATGCCGTGGACCCAGCTTCAAACATTTTTCAACGCCCTTGCGCACGACGCTCCCTCGGCCTACAGGACGACGGTAATTGAAGCGCCTTTGGCGGCGATGGTTTTTTTCACAATCATGATGCTCGCAGGACGAAAGTGGCTGCGGCCGTCCTACGCGGTGTTCGCCTGGCTTGCTTTCCTGCCGTCGCTTTTCGACAGCTTTCCCCTCAGCGTGCCGCGCTACCTGCTTGCGATATTCCCGCTTTTCCTGGTTTCCGCCAAGCTGACTAAAAACCCCCTTGCCAACGCGGCTTACACGGGCGCCTCTGCAGCCTTGCTTGGCGGACTGTTCGCGGTTTACGCAACAGGCCGCTGGGCATTCTAATTGGCGTAACTGCTTTTTCCGAATACTTTGCTTTCAAGCACTTCAAACAGGCCGGCTATGAAAATTCCGGCGAAAACCGCGAGCGACTCGTCGAAGAATGTGAGGAAGCGCTCGCCAAAAACGCCAAGCCCGATAAGGTCGTTCTTCACTAAAAACAGAGTCGCCAAGAGCCACGAGAAAAGCAGGAGCTTCGTCCGCAAGTCGAAGCGGCGCGTGAAAGCAAGCGCCGTAATCCCGAGGACTGCAAGAAAGCGCGCCGGCACCGCGAACAAGGCGACGAAATCCTTGACGCTTCCGTACTCGTGCGACGAGAGCTGCGGCAGGCATTTGAAGTCAAGGCATGAGGTTCCAGTCTGGCGCAAGTGCCAGCCAAGGTAAAGACATAGCGCGAGAAAGCCGATTGCGAACAGCCACGAAAATTCCTTGCGGAGTTCCCCGGGAAAAAGCAAGCGCCTCTTGAACGGTTCCCACCCGTTTTTATGCGCCTCGGAGGCTGCATTCGCGACGAAGAAAAGGAAGAACGAAAGGCCGAAGGCGAGGAGGGAGGGCTGGTGGTCAACTGCTATTGCAAGCGCGGTTGCAAGGGCCATTGGATAGTCCTTCTTGGCAATGAAGTAAAATGCCAGGGGCACTAGCACAACCCCGACCCCAATGGGGGTGGTGCGGGTCCCCCAGCTCAAGATGTTTGGCATTGCAAGGGCAGAAACTGCGGCGGCAACTCCGGCCATCCAACTGCCCGACAATTTTCTTGCAAGCAGGTAGAATGCAAGGGGCAAAAGCAAGCCCGTGAAGAGAAGGTGCACCAGCCGGATTGCCCACCACAAGTTGAGGCCAGTCAGGGTCGAGAGGCCGGCTGCAAGCGCAGGGTGGAAGGGCAGGTGGTAGCTTTTGGTGATGCCTCCGAAGACAAGCTCGTACTCTGCCCAGCGGCCCGTGTCAAGGATTACGCGCGCCCTGCCTGCGTGAAGCATCGAGTTGTCGTAAGTGGGCATGAAGTACGGGTCCTGGCCAAGGCCGTAGACAACCAAGGCAATAGACAGGCCAATTGCGGCAATTAGTGAAAGTGCGTTGAAAACCCCCAGCCAACCGATTTTCGCGCCCTCCCCGCGCAATCCGTTGTCCCCGTAAGCAGCTTTCATCAGTTCACCGAGTAGATCCTAGTCCCGCCCGCCCCCTGGTAGGCGAGCTTGAAAAACTGCGTGTCGTCGAATTTTGCCATTGACGGCGGCTTCCAGCCGTATGCGTAAAAGCCGTTTCTGGGGTGGACGAAAACGTACTGCACGCCGTATTTCCTGAAAAGCGAATGCGCCTCTTGGGAGCTGTTTGTCAGGAAGGCTTTTTCGTTGTCGGAAAAGCGCTGGTTGGGGTTGTCCGCAAGCTCCCACGCGCCACCCACCGCGCACAGCTGGCCGCCTGCGGAAACGAGCATTTCGCAGGCGAACAAGTCAGCCGCGAACAGGCTGTTGCGCGCAACGTGGGAATCAACCCACAGCGCCGCGTCAACTTCCTCGGGCGTCACCACCGCGCCGTACCACGGGCCCTCTACACCACGCGCAAATGGAAATACGTAGAAGGCCGAGGCAAGCACTGTTGCGGCGAAAAACAACGCGGCGGCAAGCGGCAAGTCCCTCAATTTGTAAAACGCCTCCAAAAAACAAACGCCCCCGCGAGGAACAAAAACTCAAGCGCGAAAACCAGCGGGGAGAAGCCTATTGAAAACATAAGCGCAATCACCGCGAGCGAAACCAGCGCAAGCGAAATGAACAGGCCCTCTGCAACCGCCTCAACCGGCTCTTTGCGAAACAACCCTAGAAAGTTTTTTTCACGCCGGCGGCCGAGGCCTATAAAGTAGCCCGGAAGGAATCCAAAAGCAAGTAGGGCAACGGCAGTGCGCGCAAGGACAAATGCGCTTGGCCATTCGGTGAAAGCAGTCAAGTGAAATTCCCCACAAAACCCTTGCGGGAAAAAAACTCCCCCGCCGCAGTTATTACTTCGCTTAGCCTTAAAAACTCCTGATTAACTAGCTTTCGCAGGCAAAAATAAACTTATGGAAAAGATTTTGTGCGCCGGCAGCGTGGCGCTTGACACCACCCGCACGCCTTTTTGCACAGCGGAACGCGTGCTTGGCGGCGCGGCAAGCCACTTTGCAGTCAGCGCAAGCTTTTTCGCGCCCGTGAGCATCGTCAGCGCGGTTGGCGGCGACTTTCCCCGCGAGTACTGGGATTTTTTGGCCCTGCGGCCTAACGTTGACTTGACGGGGGTGCAGCGCATAGAGGAAGGAAAGACGATGTTTTTCGATTCTAGCTTCGGCCCAGACTTGTACGTGCGGACTGCAAACAGCCTTGAGCTTGGCGTGCTTGCGGACTTTGCGCCGCAAGTGCCGCCTGCGCCTCGAGGACCCGTCGCTGTATGCCGCGATGA
>CAZPDD010000020.1:0-11556 GCA_964585235.1 Microcaldota archaeon
CTTGCAGAAAATATGGGGATAAGAGCATACGCGCCAATAAAATTACCAAAAGTAATGATTGCGCCAGCTTGGAAAACTAAGTTTGCAGACAAACAACTTGACGTACTATGCGATGTCGGAAGCTTTAGGTGGATAGTTGGAAGCAGGTGTGCTGAAACTGGAGAGTCGCAAGCACATGTTGCTAAAGAGGTTATTGAAGAATATAGGCGAATATCTAAGAAGGCGATTTTTGTTTTTGACCCGGCGGACGTGGATTCTAAATTACCTATAGAGGACCGATTGCCCATCTCATTATACGGTGCAAGACCAAAAGTATACTCGAATCTTGATATTGAAAATAAATACGATTTGGCGGATTTGTTACCGGAAGAATCTAGGCAAGAAAGATTTTTGAAGCACGCATACAATTATCGAAAAGCAATTGTCGTAGAGTGGTAGTTGCGGCCAAACTAATCGCGAGAAGCTTGTTTTGCGTTTTCGTTTCTAAGCTCGAATCAATTTCAGCCGAAAGTCAGCGTGTATGCGCGTAGGCCCGGGCCGTTTGCCGTAATTTCAAGCGTGTGCTCGCCATATGCCTCGTTTTCCGCAAGACGGTATAGGCGCGCTTCTTTGATTAACGCAGTGCTGGTTTGCTTGTCGACGTCGCTTCCGCAGAACTCGTTCAGGGCATGGCCGTCAAGCGAGAGGGAAATGCGCGTGCCGCCCGCGGCGGTTGACTCTGCGACCAGAAAAGCCTTTTGCGAATTGTAGCGGAAGACAATCTTGTCCCCGGCCTCAAGCGCCTCTGCGTACTCTGGGCTGAAAAGCCAATTGCCCGAAAGATAAAGCGCGTTTGCATCAACATGAGGAGGCATCGCCAGCTCTTGCACGCCGTCCTTGTGCTTCCCGCCGTTTGCAAGGAATTCGTTGCGCTGGCTGCCGAAGTAAGTCTCGGGGCTCATGGTGTGCGGCGTTTCAGCACTCACTTGCACCGTCCCGTCTTTCACCCCGTCCGCGAGCTTGAGGCGCGTGAGCCTCTCCTCAAGCGCCTGCTGGATGGCCTTTTCCGTCTCCTCATAACCGCCTTCGCCGATGTTGTCGTGCACCACGAAGCCGTCGATGTCAATGAGGTACTCGTGGGGCCAGTAGCGGTTTCGGTAGGCGTTCCAAGTGGCGTAATCATTGTCAAGCACAACGGGGTATTTGATGCCGAACCTCGCGACGGCTTCCTTGACATTCGCGTAGTCCTTCTCGAACTCGAATTCCGGCGTGTGAACGCCGACGATTTGCAGCCCCTTGTCTTTGTACTTGTCATACCACGCATTCAGGTAGGGCAGGGTGCGCTGGCAGTTGATGCAGCTGTAAGTCCAAAAGTCAACAAGCACCACTTTCTTTCCAACAAACTGGCGCAAGGTGATGTTCTGCGAGTTGATGAACCCGTTTGGCGCAACTAGCTCCTTTGCCGCCGGGTAGAGCCTTGCCTTTTCGGCATTTCCCATCAAGTCCATCGCAACGGACGAGCTTTCAGTTGACGCAGGTTTCTGCTTGCTCGCTTCCAAGTAGGCAATTGCCGCGATGATGAGCACAAGGGCGATTGCAAGCGGGATTTTCCTGTCCATTTTTTTCACACTTCTCTTCTTGATGGTTTTCCGCTTTTTCATCCGTAATTTCCTACTTTCCGAGAAGCACGCGGTTGAGCAGGTCGAAGTTGGCGAGGCGGTTGATTTCCTGCGTGAAAACCAGGATGCCTATTATAACGAGCAGCACGCCGAAGGCTTTTGTCACGTATTCCATTGAATGCGCATTGGCCTTGATGAACGCGCCTGCCTGGGCGGTGAACAGCCCGACGAGCAGGAAAGGCAGGCCAAGGCCGAGGGAATAGCTTGCGAGGAGCGCGAATGCCGCGCCCGGCTGGGCTGCAGCAAGGCCGAGAATTCCTCCGAGCACTGCACCGACGCACGGCGTCCAGCCAGCCGCGAAGGCCGCTCCAAAGGCGAATGAAGTTGCGTAACGCGAGCCGAACTTCTGCTTCACTGCGAGCTTGTGCTCGCGTTTTAGGAACGGGATTTCAAGCAAGCCGGTGAGGTAAAGCCCGAATGCGATGATAATGGTGCCGCCGATGCGCGAAAGCCAGACAGATGCGCTTGCTGCAACTGACGAGAGTATGCTGTTCAGCAACACGCCAAGCAGGCTGAAGATGAATGAAAAGCCGAGCACGAAGAAAAGTGAGTTGAGGAATATTTCGCGCCTGCCCCCTCCCGGCTTGCTTGCAGTTGTCCCCGCGAGGTAGGCGAGAAAGCCCGGGACAATCGGCAGTACGCAAGGGGAGAGGAAAGAGACTATTCCCGCAAGGAAGGCGATGAAAAGCGTTATTTCGGCCATCAGGCAACTACCACTGGCGTAGTTGGTTTCGCCTTCGGCAGTATAAAGGCTTTGGTTTAACCCCCCGGGGGGCTTCACCTTCTTTTCTCGACCATGAACGTATCGCCGTCTTTGAGCACGTGCTCAAGCCCGACGCGCTGGCCGGGGTGTTTTGCCGACGGGCCCCAGATCTTTGCTGCCTTGGCAGCGGCCTTGAGTTCGCGGCTGATTTTCTCAACTGCCTGCAGCACAGTCGTTCCCGCCTTGACGACAAGCGGCTCGTCATTGTCTCCGCCCTCAAAGCGCGAGCGTGTGTACACGCGTATGAGCTTCAGCTTCTCAAAAATCGCCGCTTTCAGCTTCTCGATGCCAACTCCCTTCTCCGCGCTGACCGGAATGAATTCCTGCGGCACTTTTTTCAGGAATTCGGGCGTCACCAAGTCAACCTTGTTGATGACTGCAAGCGAAGAGGCGTAGACGCGGGTTCCAAGAAGCACGTCAATCAGCTGGTCTACAGTCGCGTCCTCGCGGATGGCAACGTTTGCGCTGAAGATGCCGTATTCCCCAAGGATGCTTGCAACTAGCTTGTCGTTCAACTGGCTTTGCTTCTTGTCGTAGGTGATGTCAAGCCCTCCGCGCACCGTCCGTTCTATCACAATCCTCGGCGGCTCTGCATCAAGCCGCACTCCGACGCTTTCAATGGACTGCCTTAGCTTTGGCAGGTAGAACGGGTCGAACACGTCGAGAATGAACAGAACGAGGTCGGCGCTTCGCGCAACGGCAATGACTTCCCGCCCGCGTCCGCGGCCCCTCTCGGCGCCGGGGATGATTCCCGGCAGGTCAAGCACCTGTATCTTCGCGCCCTTGTAGTCCATCATCCCCGGAATGCAGGTGACGGTGGTGAACGCATACGCGGCTGTCTTGGAGCTGGTTCCAGTCATGGCGTTAAGCAGCGAGGATTTTCCAACTGACGGAAGGCCGATGAGCACTACTGTTGCGCTGCCGGCCTTCCTGACGTCAAAGCCGCCGCTGGTGCCGCCCTTGCCCCCCGCGCGCTGCTCGTCGGCTTCTTTCTTGAGCCGGGCAATCTTGGCTTTTAGCAAGCCTAGGTGCGATTCGGTTGCCTTGTTTTTCTGAGTCTTGCCAATCTGGTCTTCCAGTTCGGCAATCTTGTCTGCTACTCCCATTGGACTTTTTTCTCCCCCCGTCAGCAAATGCAAAAGAAAGTGAGTATAGGACTAATGGCGTCTTAATTAATATTAACCGAGTGAGTGAAATGGTTTTTGATGCCCGCCGTACGCCTGTCCTTCATGCTGCTGATTGTTGTACTGGTATTGCAGCCTTGTGCATGGGCTTTTGGCTCGGGCGTAAAACTGCCTCCACATGGCGCGCAGGTTTTGGAAAACGCTGTTGAAAATCCGGTTGTGGATGCGGGCGTGTTGGCTTCTGCTTCGGACAACATTGAGGTAATAATTTCCGCAAATGATGGCACGCCGGCCAGTGCAGGCGCTGGCGTTGTTTCTTCCCCGGGCTCGAATGCTTTTGGCCCTGCCGTCGCCGGCTCCAAAAAGTTTGACAACCGGGCAATTGGCGCAAAGCCGCTTGGCCGTGGGTTTTATTCCGCGAAGCTCTCCAAAGCCGCCGTTTTGGATCTTGCTTCAGGCCATTCCGTAAGGCGCATTTGGGCTTCAAAAAAATACGCCGTGCTGCTTGACGTTTCAGTGCCGCTGGTTGCGCCGTCTGTTTTTTACTCCCTTGGTTTCAATGGAAGCGGCGTGGCCGTCTGCGTGATTGACACCGGCATTGACAAGACGCACGGGGCTATAGCCGGCCGCGTTGTCAAGGAAAAGGATTTCGTCACGGGCGATAGCGATGGCGACAACCCGTCGGACTTTAACGGCCACGGGACGCACGTTGCAGGCATTATCGCAAGCAACGACTCAACTTACGCGGGAGTCGCGCCAGGCGCGTTTTTGTTCAACGCCAAGGTCTTCAGCTCAACCACTTCCTCTGCCTCGGATGCTGACATAATGTCGGGCATTGACTGGTGCATTGCGCAAGGCGCTCAAGTGCTTTCACTTAGCCTTGGCGGGGTGGATGAAGGCAACGACGGCGGCGACGCGCTTTCGCAGTACCTGGACTTGGCCGCAGACTCGGGTGAAATAGTGGCGGTTTCAGCCGGCAACAGCGGCCCTGGCGGAAATGCCGCCTGCCGCACTTCCCGCGATTCAACCGGCTCTTCGTATTCCATCTGCTCTCCCGCCCTCTCCCGCAAGGCCATTGCCGTTGGTTCGACCCAGACCGGCAAGTCCGGCACAACTGCCGATGCCCTCTCTTCCTTCAGCAGCCGCGGGCCGACTTCCGACGGCCGCATCAAGCCCGACTTGTCCGCACCCGGCCAATACATCACCTCTGCCTACAAGGGCGGGGGCTTTGCCACGCTCTCGGGAACGAGCATGTCCGCCCCGCACGTTTCCGGCCTTGCCGCGCTGATGCGCCAGGCGCGTCCCGGGCTTTCACCAAGCGAGGCGAAGGCGATTCTCTTCAACACCGCGGCCCACCTCGGCTCCCTAGGCAAGAACAACAACTACGGCGCCGGGAGGATAAACGCCTCGCGCGTGTTTCTAGAGCTTTCAAGCTCGCTTTTGGCCAATGCCTCGAATTCCTCGACAGTCGCGCACGTCATCAACGTGACCGCCTCCACTGCCGAAGTCCGCGCAACGCTCTACTGGCCGGAGAGTTACCCGCTTCACAACGACCTTGACCTTTACCTCGCCGACCCGGCCGGCAACATTGTCGCATCTTCAGACTCAAGCGCCAACACGGATGAAATCATCAGCTTCCCAAACCCGTCGCCCGCAGGAAACTGGAAGCTGCTTGTGACCGGCTTCAGCGTGCACGGCACGCAGCAATACGCACTTGCGACCAACTTGAACGCCTCGCGGCAGTTTTACTACTCTTCAGGCAATCTTTCTACAAACGCCTTCCATTACATCAACGTCACAAGCCCGAACGCAACCCTATTCATCGACGTCAGCTTTAACAACTCGGCCGCGCTTGGCTTTTACCTCTACAATTCTTCAGGAAGCCTTTTGTACAGCTCAGCGCTTGCAAATTCCACGAACTACTCGCTTTCAATTCCCTTGAACTCAACGGGCCTTTACCTCCTGATGCTTGGCGCAGGGTCCAATGCTTCGTATTCCCTTGCCTCAAACTACTCGATTTCCCCCGTCTTCTTGGACGCGGCAAGCCCGTCGGTTTCGATTTCCTCGCCTCAAAACGCCACCTACCTCTCCGGCAGCCTCTCGCTTTCGTTCACTGCAATAGACGCGGTAAGCGCAATGCTTTCCTGCAACCAGACAATAGACTCGGTTTTGACCCCTATTGCATCAACTGTCCAAAACGCATCGCTAGTTTCAGTCGCGCTTTCCCTCACTGCAGGGCTGCACTCGGCAGGGGTCTCGTGCTCCGACTTTGCCGGAAACACGGCAAGCCCTGCTGCAACCGTCTTCTTCGTCGGCTCCCAGCAAATTTCCCTCAACTTAACCTCGCCTGCAAACAACTCGCTTCTCAACTCGTCGAACGTTTCTTTTGCGGCGAATGCCTCGCGCATGGCCGTGTGGCTCAACTATTCGCTTGACGGCGGCGCACCTCAAAACGCCTGTTTGCTTTGCTCGGGCTTCGCGGGGTTCTTGAATGTTTCCGAAGGCCTGCACAACCTGTCTGCAAGCGCGTCGGGGGCATTTGACGGCGCTTTTGCCGCAGCAACCTCCTTCTTTACCGTTGACTCGACTCCGCCCGTCATCTATTCCGTTTCCCCGTCAAACGCCTCCTTCTCCACAGGCGGTTCGGCAACACAGTTCTCTGTTTCCTACAATGAGCCGAACTTGCAGGGCGTAATCCTCTATTACCGTCAAAACCTTTCAGCCGGCTACTTGAACGCCTCGCCTGCCGGCTGCGCAAGCGGCAATTCCTCTTGCATCGCCTTAGTCAACTTAAGCGGCTTTGGCGAGGGCGCAGTTTACTTTTATTTGCAGTTGAATGATTCGGCCAACCACTCGGCCAGTTCTGCAACCCGCCTGCTGTCCATAGACCGCTCGCCACCCCAACTGCTCGCTTCTTCCCTTTCCCCCGCCCTCCCCTCCTACTCCGATGGCATGACTTTTTCGGGCAACTGGTCGGACGCCTCAGGAATTTCCGCGGTATTGCTTGAATCAAACCACTCGGGTGCGTTCGCCAACTACTCCGCCGTGCTGCAGTCAGGCAACTACTCCTTTTCATTTGGGCCCGCTTCCCTGGCCGCAGGCACGGTAGTGCAGTGGCGTTTTCTTGCAAACGATTCGCTTGGCAACCTCAATAACTCGCTTGGTTATTCCGTCTTTACAGTTGCCAAAAGCGCTTCGAACGCAACCCTCTATTTCAACGGCGGCCTTGGGACTTCATTCACGTCCGGCGACTTGGTGAACATCACCTGCGTCTCAAACGCTTCCGATGCGCTCGTAGAGCTGTTCGCCAACTTCAGCGGAATCTATTCTTCCATCGCAAACGGCTCCGGCGTCGCAAACTATTCCCTTAACTCCACGGGCTTGTCAGGCGCCTTCAACATCACCGCAGTCTCTTCGTCCGCAGCAAATTATTCCAACTCTTCGGCAACGGCAATTGTTTTCTTCAACTCAACTGCTTCCGTCTCCTCCCTGCCAACTTCATCCCCCTCGCCTTCTCCAGCTCCCCTGCCGGCAGCTTCAGGCGGCGGAGGCGGTGGAAGCGGGGGTTCGGGCGGCGGTTCTTCAGGCGGGGGTGGAGGGGGCGGTTCTTCAGCAAGCGGGGGAGCAGCCTCAAGCGCTTCAGTTGGAGATTCTTCAGGAGGTAATTCAGCAGGCCATTCCGCCGGGTCTGGCGGCGGCACTTCAAGCCCTGGCGAATGGCTGTCGCTTTCCGGCCTGCCTTCCTCGTTTTCAGCAAGGCCGGGTGAGAGCATAGTCCTGAAAGGAGTGTTGAGGAATACCGTGCCGAGCGTGGTTTACGGTGCCAGGTTGTTGGTTTCAAGTCCTGCCGCCGGCTTTGTCGCGTCAAAAGCCGATTTGGGAATAGTCTCGGGCTTTGGCGAATTGCCTTTCGAGTTTACCATCCGCATTCCCGCAAGCGCTTCAGGCACAGTCGTGCTTTCATTGAGTGCGGCAGGCAGCGTGCTTGGCACGGCTTATGAAGCAAGGTCAAAGCCGTTTGAAGTTTCTGTAAACAGTGGCGTGAATCCAAGCGCTTTGCCGCCCCTAACGGCTTCGCCATCCGCCCGCGCTTCAGTTGCCGTTCCCAAGCCTTCAACTCCGCCTGGCTTGCCCTTATCCAATCATCCTTTGGCTCAAAGTCCTGCTGCCCGACAAGGCAGTTCAATAGTTGGTGGTGCAATAGCAGGCCAACCCGCCCTAGTTGTTGGCGCATCCGCACTCGCTTTGCTTGCGGCTGCTTGGTTTTATTTCACTCGCGCTTCTGCGCAGACGCGTCCGCGAAATCGAGTAAGGTGAGCGTTCATTAATTTGCTTGCAACTAACTTGTATTGGGTAAATTTGGGGCGGGGGGATTGAGTTGGGTTTTTGGGACTGGCTGCTCGGTAAAAGGAAGAAACGAAAGAACGACGATGACGATGATGACGAGCCGGACGAGGAGGCCGACGAGGATGAAGATGGCGGTTCGGACGACGGCGAGGACGGGGACGACGGCGGGGATTCCGACTCAGGGGACGGCGATGGTGACGGCGACGAGTAAGGGTGCTTCAACCCCCCTCTCATTAAAGTAATTGCGGCCCAGTGGTTGCATCAACTGTTTATTTCGCCGGCTAGTTTTAACTAGCTAAGAGGGGGGCGTCTTATGGATAATTCCGGTTCGTCGGTTCCGTCGTGGCTGCTTGCCTTGCTGGCGGTAGTCTTTGCGATACTTACGATCTATCTTGTATTCGGGGCGCCGCTGCATCCGGCGTCGACGATTCCGCTTCTGCTTGAGAACACGGTTCTCGGAGTGATTGCGCTTTTGATAATAAACCACTTCGGCAAGTCAGCGGGGCTGCACATTGGCATAAACTGGATTTCTGTCATTGTCTCAGCGGTTCTCGGCCTCGCCGGAGTCGGGCTTTTGATAATCCTTGACTTGCTTGGGGTGCACATTTAGCAAGCGTGCTTTTTGGGGGAAGGGGGGGCTTTGATATGGCGTTGGAAGTTCTTTTGGTTCCGATTTGGCTTTTGTTCCTGCTTGCGCTTGCGCTAATAGCTGCAGCGCTTTACCTCGTCGTATCGGCCTCGCGTTTTCTTGAGAACGCCGTGTTCGGGCTAATCGCCCTGCTTATAATCAACTTTCTCGGCGCGGCTTGGGGCTTTCGGATAGGCATCAACATACTTACCATACTCATTTCCGCCATCTTCGGCTTGGCTGGAGTGGGCATTATCATCATCCTGAAGCTGCTTGGCATTAACCTGTAGAACCAATGGGGCGGCGGGGGGTTGAGCTTTTAGGTGGAGGATATGCGAATGAAGGAAATTGTCCTAGGCGGCTTGTTCGCCTCCCTTGTGCTTGCAGGATGCGCTTCGCTTGTGGGCATCAAGTACGCGTGCGACGGCAGCATTGGCGCCTCGGGCCTGAACTACGGCCTTGGCGGAAGCTGCACGTTCGTCAACGCAGGCCCCGTACAGGCTGACGCCTGCGCCACCGTAAGGCTGCGGGAAAACAACGTCATCGTCGGCCAGCAAAAAGTATGTACGTCAGTTCCGTCAAACCAGACTGCGCGCCAGGATTTCTTCATCGGCGGGGCAGTTGACAAGCAATACACTTGGGATTACAGTTGAGGGATTGAAATGCCTGAATCGGCTTACCGTGGAAGGGGCAGGGTGCTGCGCTACCGCACCATCGTGCCGAAAAAAGGCACTTACATCCGCGTTGCAATAGTCGCCCGGCCGGGCAGGCGCGGCGGCAGGACGATTGCCGGCAGGGTGCGGCACACGAGAAGCTGAAAAAAGTCAATTGGCCCAAAGGGGGAATTGGAGCAAAGGGGTTGGTTGTGTTGAAGTGCGAAAAATGCGACGGGATTGCGCAGGTGGTATGCGTCGACTGCAAGCAGCTTGAGGAAAGCTGTTCGTGCGGCTCCTCGCCGCCTTCAACCGAGGCCAGGTTGGGGCCTGAGTCGGAGGAGCCTCCCGAGGGCACGATGGTGCTAGACAGTTCGCCCATGCCGCCGGTTGCCGCCCAGAAGGCTCCATCAGGCGAGGGGACAAGCATAGTGGCGGCATGGAGGAATTTTACGCGGCTTCCTTTCTTGCATTAGTCTGCGGAAAGGGGTAAAAGGTCGGGCATTAATTTCTACGCCAAATGGGGGGGCGAGGCCGTTAACTTGCATGGGGAGCCTATAGTTTTTTTAACCTCTTTTGCGTTCACCTTTCTTAAGGGGGGCTTTGGGTCATGTTTGCCAAGGGCAGCAGGCTGTATGGGCTAGCGGCCGGTTTGGCAGTCCTGGTTTTTTACTTCATAGCCGGGAAATTCGGCCTCTCGCTTGCGTTCGTGAATTCAAGCGCCAGCGCAGTCTGGCCGCCGACGGGAATTGCAATTGCAGTTCTCCTCGTCCTCGGCTACGGCTTTTGGCCGGCGATTTTCCTCGGCGCCTTTCTTGTAAACTTCACGACAACCGGCTTTCTCCCCACTTCCGTTGCAATCGCAATAGGCAACGTAATTGAAGGGCTGCTGGGTGCCTACTTGATCAACAAGTACGCCGGCGGGCTATCCGCCTTTGACCGGTGGGAGAACATTTTCAAGTTCGTTTTCCTCGCGGCCTTTCTCAGCACCGTAGTAAGTGCCACCATAGGCGTCACTTCGCTTGTGCTTTTCGGGCTGGCTTCCGCAGGCAGTTACCTTGAAATCTGGTTCACTTGGTGGATGGGGGACTTTACGGGCGCGCTTATTGTCACGCCCGCCCTCGTCTTGTTCTACCGCAGGCCGGGGCTTTCGTTCAACCGAAGGACATTCGAGGTCGCTTTCACTATGCTGGCGATGGTCCTTGCAATGTGGTTTGGAGTTTTTGGCAACATACAGCCTTTCGCGGGCTTCAGTTTTCTCCTCACCTACGTTGGCCTGATTTCCATCGTGTGGATGGCGCTGCGCTATGGCCAGAGGGATGTTGCCCTCGCGACTATTATCCTCTCGGCCGTCGCGATTTTGGGCACCCTGCGGGGCTATGGGCCTTTCGTGAGGATGACTCCGAATGATTCGCTGCTTTACCTGCAGGTTTTTCTCGGCGTCATCTCCATCCTGGGCCTGACCGTTTCCGCAAGCACCACCGAACGGAGGGAGTCTGAGCGCAATTTGAACGCAAAGAACGCCGAGCTCGCCGGGTCGTTAGCCGCATTGAGGTGGGAAACATCAAGGCGCGAAAGGTCGGAGGGGAAGGTCTCGCGGATGGCGGCGGTTGACGCGGCGAAAAAGCTCATGCTCTCGCTCGTGGGTCACGAGCTGAAGAGCCCGATGACGCCAATCAAGGCGCAGCTTCAGATGCTCGCAAGGGGGTATCTGGGCAAGCTGAACCCTGAGCAGCGCAAGGCTGTTGACGTTGTGGAGAGGAACGCCAACCGGCTTGACGCGGTTGTGTCGGAGTTCATCGACGTCGCAAGCCTTGAGTCAACTAGGCTTAGGTTCAATTACACAAAAGCCGACTTGGCTCCTTTCGTAAAGTCGCTGGTTGCGGACATGCAGGGTTTCCTGGGGGAAAAGAACGTCAGGATAACGGCGAGGATAGGCAAGCTTCCTCGGGCAGTTAACGACCCCGGCCGGACGATGCAGGTCTTAAGAAACCTCATCATAAACGCAAAGAAGTTCTCGCCTGAAAACAGCACGGTTGTAGTCACGGCGAAGTCCCTCGGCAGCGCAATCCAGTTCGGCGTCATGGACCGCGGCATCGGGATTAAGCCGGGCAACGAGGAGAAAGTTTTCGCCCCTTTCTTCCAGGAGGACCAGTCGGCAAGCAGGAGGTACGGCGGCATGGGCCTGGGGCTTACCCTCTGCCGCGGCATTGTGGAGGCACAGGGCGGGAGGATTTGGTGCGAGGCGAACAAGCCCGGCAGGGGCACGACTTTCCATTTTACCGTGCAGGTTTCGCCCCCAAAGCGGCCTAAGCGCGTGAAGCTCATGGCCGCCTAGGCGGCAACGACTTCCTTGACCCGGCTTAATAGGGCGTTTTTGAAT
>CAZPDD010000021.1:0-11351 GCA_964585235.1 Microcaldota archaeon
ACGCGGCCGGCCTTTCAACTTGGGGTGGGAAGTAAATGGTTTTGTTGGCAGCTACTCAAATCGCTTTCGGAGTCGGGCTCGCAGTCCTCGCTTTCGCGGCCTATCTTATCTACAGCGTGACGCGCCTGCCGACCGGCAGTGCAAAAATGCGCGAGATTGCGGCGGCAATCCAGGAAGGTGCTGGAGCCTACCTAAAACGGCAGTACCGGACGCTAATTCCCTTCGTAATCGTCCTTGCTGTTGCAATCGGGTGGTTTGCCGGAATTGAGACCGGCCTTGCTTTTGTCGCCGGCGTGCTGGCAAGCGCGCTTGCGGGCTTCATCGGAATGCAGGTGAGCGTGCGCGCCAACGTGAGGACGGCGCAGGCGGCTTTTGACGGCCTTGAAAGCGCGCTTGATGTTGCAGTTCGCGGCGGGGCAGTCACTGGAATGGCTTTAGTCGGCCTGGGCCTCGTGGGCGTCTCGACTGTTTACTACCTGACGGCTGACTTGGGCGCCTTGGTCGGATTTGGTTTTGGCGCTTCGCTCATCAGCCTGTTTGCGCGCGTTGGCGGCGGCATTTACACAAAAGCCGCCGACGTGGGTGCGGACTTGGTGGGCAAGATTGAGAAGAACATCCCCGAAGACGACCCGCGCAACCCCGCGGTGATTGCGGACAACGTGGGCGACAATGTCGGGGATTGCGCGGGAATGGCGGCCGACTTGTTTGAAAGCTACGTTGTCACAATAATTGCGGCAATGCTGCTTGGGGCGGCCTTCTCGCCCGTCCTCGTCGCCTGGCCGCTGGTCATCGCGTCGGTCGGCGCGCTTGCCTGCGTCTTTGGCGTGTTCTTCGCGCGCCTGGGCAAGAGTCGCAACATCATGCACGCGCTTTACAAGGGAGTGCTTGCATCCGCTGCCTTCGCTTTGGTTGGCTTTTGGACAATCCCGATGGGAACGAGCCTGTACCTCGCAAGCGCGGTTGGCGTTGCGGCAACTGTCGCGATTTTCTTCATCACCGAATACTACACGGGCAAGCAATACCCGCCGGTGAAGGAAATTGCAGAGGCCGCGCGCACTGGCGCTGGGACGAACCTCATTTCCGGCATTGCGGTCGGACTTGAAAGCACCGCGCTGCCGATGCTGCTCGTCGTTGCCGCGATTGCAGTCAGCTTCAAGCTCGCGGGCGTCTACGGCATTGCCTTCGCCGCTGCATCGATGCTTTCACTCACCGGCATTGTCATAACGCTTGATGCGTTTGGCCCGATCACCGACAACGCGGGGGGCATAGTAGAGATGACGAAGGCGCCTGAAAAGGTAAGGAAGGTTACTGACGCGCTTGACGCGGTTGGCAACACAACCAAGGCCACTACAAAAGGTTTTGCAATTGCCGGCGCTGCGCTTGGCGCGCTTGCGCTTTTCGCGGCCTTTGCGCAGGCAACGCAGCTTGAGAGCGTGAACTTGCTTGCACCCGCGGTCGTAATCGGATTGTTCATCGGCGCGCTCCTGCCGTTCGTGTTCGCTTCCTTCATCATGCGCGCGGTTGGAAGGGCTGCGTTCAAGATTGTTGAGGAAGTGCGCCGCCAGTTCAGGCAAATAAAGGGGATAATGAGCGGCAAGGCAAAGCCCGACTACGCAGCTGCCGTTGACATAAGCACGCGTGCGGCGCTCAACGAGCTGATGGTTCCCGGCGCAATTGCCGTACTTACCCCGCTTGTTGTCGGACTGCTGTTCGGCCCCGCCGCGCTTGGCGGATTGCTTGCAGGCGCGATTGCAACCGGCTTTTTGCTTGCAATCAACATGTCAACTGCCGGCGGAGCTTGGGATAACGCCAAGAAGTACATAGAAGAAGGCCACTTCGGGGGCAAGGGAAGCGACGCGCACAAGGCTGCAGTTGTTGGCGACACGGTGGGCGATCCGTACAAGGACAGCGCTGGCCCGAGCCTGAACGCGCTCATCAAGGTGCTGAACACCGTCTCGCTCGTGTTCGCCGGCCTCGTGCTCGCCTACTCGCTGAACCTGCTTTAGGCCGAAAGTAACTCTGGCCGTCGTGAAAAGCTTTAAAGAAAGTCCGGCAGTATTAATCACGAGGGGTTCTTTTGCGACTTTTTGGCAGGCGCGACGAAACAAAGAGGCTAGAACGGGAAATTAATTCTTTTGAACCCCATTTACGAGAAACGATTAAATGGGTGGTCGAAAAATCTTTGAGCCGCGGTTTTCCGGCGGCGATGATTGACCTGCGCACGCACGTGGAGACTCCAGCAGCAATCAACCTCCGTAGAGCAAGCAGGCTGCGCGAAGCGTGGGAGTCGATCACGAGTGGAAACAAGGGAATCTTATTCGAATCTCCGGCACTGACTTTCAACCCGGAGTATTTTGAAAGCCTCAGGCTTCTCAGACATACGTCGCAGAAACTCGCTGAAACGACTTTGAACGCGGTTTTGTCCGAGGAGTACATGCATTATTTGCAACTTGCTCATCCGGACTTCGGAACCTATTTCAGTAAAGATATTTCCGAAGGTTTGGCTCCCAACAAAAGACGGTCCGAACATATTGTGCACGCACCCGCACTTTCAAAAGAAGGTTGGTTCGGGAGACTTTACTTGAGCAAAGACCACTATCTTGACTTGATTGCAGCTAGAGTATTTTCACACACTGTTTTGGCAGCTCTCAAGCACGGAGTGACCGAGGCAAAAAAACACGAAAACTCTGCGGACGCAGGAACCGATTTTTTGCATCGGGCATTCGTCAACAAAAACAACCAGTTAGAGTTACGAAGGCACGTCTTTGGGAACGTTAGAACTTCCTACTATAGTCACTTGAATGACACTTGAATGAAAAAGCTAGAAGAGAGGTTGAAAAAAGAGCGCTTGAGTTCGCGCGCCAGTGGCTCCGCGGGTGCGGAGTTCGCCAAAAAGAAATCAAGGTTTGACTTTACCGAACCCACTCTGAAAGTATTATAAACCTCCTCCTGGCGTAATTAGTTCACTACTTTTTCCATTAGCTTTGCAAAGCTATTTGGGAAATTGGGGGAAAAAAACAAAATGTACGAACTTGCTAAATTTGTCGAAAGCGTGCGCATTCCGCCGAACTTGTTCGGCAAGAAGATGAACGACGCGGCGCTGCAGATGCTGCGCGAGCAGTACGAACGGACGGTCCAGAGGGATTACGGCATCATCGTCAGCATGCACGATGCGAAGATAGTCAGCGGCGGGCGCGTCATACCCGGCGACGGCGCGGCCTATTTCGACGTCGAGTTCAACGCAGTTGTCTACCGGCCGGAAGTCAACGAAGTGATTGTCGGCGAAGTCAGCGAAATAGTGGAGTTCGGCGCGTTCGTGCGCCTCGGCCCCATCGACGGCCTCGTCCACGTGTCGCAAGTGGCGGACGACTTTTTCACCTACGACAAGAAAAAGCTGGTCCTCGTCGGCCGCAAGAGCAAGGCGGTCGTGAAGAAAGGCGATTTCGTCAAGGCCAAGATAGCCACTGTCAGCATGAAGGAAAACATCCCCAGCAGCAAGATTGCGCTTACCATGAGGCCAACCGGCCTGGGCAAGGAAAAAGGCGGCTGAAATGACTGAAAAAGCGTGCAGGACGTGCAGGATGATAGTGAACGGCGAAGTGTGCCCCACCTGCAAGGACAGCGTCCTCACAAAGGCTTTCGAGGGCTTCATCCTGCTCATCAACCCCGAGGGCGAAGTCGGCAAGCAAATCGGCGCCACAACCCCCGGCAAGTACGCGCTTAAGATAAAATAGGCGCGCCACGCATTACCAAGAAAAGGGAAGTGAAAATGGAAATGATTGTTGAAGTTGTCGGCGAAAAACAAAACCCGCTGCTTGACCGCAAGGAATTCACGGTCAAGGTAAGCGACTATGAAGGCACTCCCTCGCGCGATGCCCTCTGCACCGAGCTTGCAAAGAAACTCGGCGCGGCGAAGGATTGCGTCTACGTGGAGAAACTCGACCAGGGGTATGGCACGAAGAAATCAACTGCCTTCGTGCAAGTCTACTCAAGCGTTGCTGCGATGCAGAAGCGCATCCACAAGAAGAACATGCGGCAAAGCGGGAAGAAAAAGGCTGCGGCCCCCGCTTGAAACTGATTTGGTGAATTGAAAATGGCTGAGAAAAAGAAGGAACGCGTCACGAAAGCCTACAAGCCCGGCAGGTCCTGCCCCAAGTGCGGCTCTGGCACGCGCCTCGCGGCCCACACAAACCGCCTCTCGTGCGGCAAGTGCGGCTACACGGAAATGATTTCGGCGAGCCAGAAGCAATAGCCCGGCTGTTTTAAGCGGATTTGCATCCCCCTTAGCGGAAAGCATTTAAGTTTTAGCATACTGAATAGGTATGAGGTATTACTATGGGGGTTTTGCGCACGACCATTACGATAGACGATTTCATCGCCGCACGCGTCCGCCAGCTTTTTCACGGCAACCTGTCCAAGGGCATCAACGAGCTCTTGCACGCCCACTTGAGCGAGAAAAGCGAGGACGAGAGGATGTACGGAGCATTGAAGGGAAGGATTTCGGTAAAGGACGTCGAACTGATCAGGCGAGAGGAAATGGAGGCTGAAAAACGTGACCCGCTGCTTCGTCGTTGACACTTCCGCCTGGATTGCATACTTCGACAAGAACGCCGCCTTCAAGCAGTTAATCCAGGAAAACGATTTGAAAACACCGGCACTGGCAATTGCCGAAGTCTCGCGCGTGTTCGAGCGAAGGAGGTTGCGGGAAGCCGAGGCATCTCGCTTTCTCGACTACATCGCACGGCGAAGCGTCATTCTCGCCCTTGACTACGAGCAGGCAGTCAAGGCGGGGCGGGTTGCGGAAAGGGAGGGGCTTGCAATGGCGGATGCAGTAATTTACAGCTACGCCACAAGCGAGGAAAAGCTCCTGACCTGCGACGGCCACTTCAAGGGAAAACCGAACGCGACGCTGGTAAAGTAAGCCAAGCCTGCTCCAACAGGCCCGCCTAGCGTTCAACAAGCGCGGCCATATCAGAATGGCTTATGCTTAACGCGCGTAACGCATCCATGATTTGGGAGTCAAAGGCAGGTTTATTTCAAGTGCAGGCTCGCCGCGGTAGTTCAACGCCCGAAAACTTCCCCCGTGAAGTTCGGCCGTTCTCCTGACGCTTATTTTCCCCACGCCGTGCACCTGGCCTTCCCGGGTTGAAAAACTTTCGTAGCCGATTTTCTTGGCCAAGTCCGGTGAAAGCGGTTTTGCGCCGGCGCTGACTATGCGCAGGCGAAGGAAACCGTCATGCGTGGGCGCGGTGCTCACGCGCAAATGGACGGGCCCTTTTTCGTAAGGGTGTATCGAGGCGTCAGTAAAGAGGTTGTACAACGCGGAATGGACTAAATCAAAGTCGGCAAATGGCCTGGACGCTGAAAGCCTCGTTTTTACAGTAACCCGCCGGCCGTGGCGGTCCGTGAACTCGGGGTTTGAAACAATTGCTTCAATCAGCTCCCTCATGTCCAAGGGTTGCCTTGATGGCGCCGAACGCTGGACAAAATCCAGGCGCTCAATCTGCCTTAATAGGCCGGGGGAAATTTTGAACAATAATTCGAGGCTATCCTTATTCCTCTGGGAAAACCCTCCCCCCTTTGCCTTCAGCAAGCGTTCCATACGACTTATTATCCGCTGTGAACGGATTGCTGCTTTCTGAAACTTTGCGAGATTTTCACGCGTGGCCGGCTGCGGAAACTCTTCGTTCAGGACGCGCGCTTGCCGCATCAGCACGGAAGACAGCCTCTTCATCCTCTGCAGATCGGGGGTGCTGGTTTTTTCAGCTCCGACTGCATCGCGTATCCTTACCATCTGGCTAAGCGAATCGTGCCGCGCTACGCGCAGGGAAAGGAAATCGTCTTGCGAAAGCCCCTCTTCAACCACGGAACTATTTCGGCAACAAGCAATAAAAAGCCGTTTCGCCACTATTTCTGCGACTGGTTTTCTCTCAAGAAGACTATCCGAAGATACAAGGACGGTTGGAAAGAAGATGGCTCTTGCCAAGTTCAACGAGTACAAGCCCGCCGAGCTTGAGGCATCGGTGCTTGCGCAGTGGGAAAGTGACGAGCTTGCTGCAAAACTGGCGAGCCACAGGCAAGGCGCGAAAAAATTCTTCCTGCTTGACGGCCCGCCTTACGTCAATGCCTTGCCGCACGCGGGCCACGTGCTAACTACCGTGTGCAAGGACGTTTGGACGCGTTGGAAGGGCATGCAGGGTTTTGACACGCTCGCCCAGCCGGGCTTCGACTGCCACGGCCTTCCCGTCGAAGTCATGGTCGAAAAGGACCTTGGGATAAAGAGCAAGCGCGAAATCCTTGAAATGGGGGTTGAAAAGTTTGATGCCGCTTGCCTGCAGAAGATTTTGAACAATGAGAAGGCGTGGATGGCGTATTACAAGCAACTCGGCGCACTGCGCGGCTTTAGCGAACCTTACTTCACCTACAAGCCCTATTACATCGAGAGCGTCTGGTGGGCGTTTAAGCAATGGCACGACGCGGGGCTTGTGAGCGAAGGGGAGCGCAGCATCCACTGGTGCAGCCACTGCGAAACGGCCCTCGCGGGCTATGAGGTGAGCGACAGTTACGCCATGCGAAACGACCCCGGCATCTACGTAAAGTTTAGGGTAAAGGCCTCGGGCAAGGAAAGCGGAGAAAACGAGTTTTTGCTTGTTTATACAACCACTCCGTGGACCCTTCCGTCCAACGTGGCGATTGCGGTCGCGGCAAAAGAAGACTACGTCAAGGCCAAGGTTGGCGGCGAAGTGCTTGTCGTTGGCAAGAAATTGGCCGACCATGTGCTTAAGGAAATGGGCGGAACCAATTACGTTGTTGAAAGGGAATTCAAGGGAGCCGAACTTGAGGGAGTGGAGTACGAGCCCTTGATTGGCTGCGAGGGGCAGAAGAGGCTTGACGGCAACCCGAAGGCCCGGCGGGTTTACTTGAGCATTCCCCTCATGGCGCGCAAGAAGTACCGCAAGCACGAGAGCGGCGAGGAGCCGGAGGAGGAAGTCGAGCAGTTCGTCACGATGGCCGAAGGCACCGGCCTCGTCCACGCCGCGCCCGGCCACGGGCTTACGGACTACCTTTTCGGCAAGCACTACGGCCTGCCGGCGCTTTCGCCCATAGACGAAGGGGGGAAATTTACCGCCGATGTAGGCCAATGGCAGGGAGAGTATGTCAAGAAGGCCGACAAGAAAATCACCGAGCACCTGCAGGCAGAAGGCGCGCTGTTTCTCGAGATGCAAATCCAGCACTCTTATCCCCTGTGCTGGAGGTGCAAGACGCCGCTGCTTTTCCGGCTCTCTCCCCAGATTTACCTAGGCATTGCGGCAGTAAAGGAGAAAATGCTTGCCGCCAACCGCGAAACGCACTGGATGCCGCCTTATGGCGAAGACGCTTTTGGCAACTGGGTGGCTGGCGCGCAGGACTGGTGCATCTCGCAACAGCGCTTTTGGGGCATTCCCATCCCGCTTTGGAAGTGCGGCTCGTGCGGGGCGAAGAAGGTAATCGGTAGCGCGAAAGAATTGCGTGCAAATTCCTCAAAGCCATTGGGAGAGCTTGACGACTTGCACCGCCATATTGTTGACTCGATTGAATTCAAGTGCGGCGAATGCGGGGGCGCAATGAAGCGCGTGCAGGACATTTTCAACGTGTGGATTGACTCGGGAATGGCCTGGGCGGCGAGCCTGGGCTACCCGCACGCGAATGCGGAACTGTTCGAAAAAGTCTTTCCAATCGACGTGGTGTGCGAAAGCCAGGACCAGATTAGGGGGTGGTTTTACGCGCTTTCGTTCACGAGCTTCGCAACACTTGGCAAGCCGGCATTCAAGGAATGCTCGATGATGGGCTGGGTGGTTGATGAGAAGGGCGAGAAGATGAGTAAAAGCGTCGGCAACGTCGTTGCCGCAAGCGAGGCGATTGCCAAGGCTGGCGCGGATGCCCTGCGGCTTTACTTTTGCAGCAACATCGCGCCGTGGGAAGTGCACCGCTACAGCCACGCCGGCGTGCTTGAGACGCAGCGCAGCCTCAACATCCTTTTCAACTCGCTCAAGTTCCAACAAATGTATGGCGGCGGCCAGCAGGCGGGCAACAGTCCTGAAATAACTGGCGCGTCAACTAAAGGCCTGCGGGCAGAGGACAGGTGGCTGCTCTCGCGGCTTAACAGCACGGCCAAGAAAGTCAATGCGGACAATGCACAATTCGCATTCCACTCTGCCGGCCGCGCCCTTCTTGACTTCGCTGTGAACGACTTGTCGCGGTGGTACATCAAGCTCGCCCGCGACCGGGTTGCCGTGGAGGCGGAAGACGCCGCCGACAAGGCAGTTTGCCTATCCGTGCTGCGCCACTGCCTTCTTGAAACTTCCAAGCTGTTCGCGCCCTTCACCCCCTTCCTGAGCGAGTACGCATATCAGACGCTTGCAGGCAAGCAGGGCGTTAGCGGAAGGGAAAATGCTGAGACCGATAGCGTGCATCTCTCAGATTACCCGCAGGGGGACGATGCTTTCATTGACGAAGGCCTTGAGCGTGCGATGTCAATCGCAATGGCAGTGGCCGAAGCGAGCAACTCCCTTCGCCAGGCTGCGGCTGTGAAACTGCGCTGGCCGCTTTCTGAGCTTGTTGTCGCCGGTGCGCCTGAATTGCAGGATGAAGCTGGTGGCGGGGGGGCAGGCGGCGTGCTCGGGCTTCTAAAAGCCCAGAACAACGTCCTTTCCGCCACTCTCGTGCCCGAGGCAAGCGATTTGCCGGCAGGATGGCCGAGAAAGGAAATCGACTTGGGCGGCAGGAAAATTTCTGTTGCGCTCAACACTCAAATGACGCCGGAGCTCAAGCGCAGCGCGCTTTTGCGCGAGCTCGTGCGGGCCGTGCAGGAAAGCCGCAAGCAAAACAAGCTGGTAGTAACGCAGCGCATCGCCCTCGCCTGCAGTGCGCAAAATGCCGAGGACGCTGCTTTCCTCAAGGACAACATCCGGCTGCTGGCAAAGGAAGTTGGTGCCGCGAGTGTGGAAGTGGTTGCGGTTGAAAAACTGGCCGGCGAATTCACCGCGAACGCGGAGCTTGCGGAAAGCAAGGTCACGGCGAAGTATTCAGTGCGCGAATGAAATTTTTTCAGCTAGTTTTACAAGCACGAAAACACAGCCTAGCGGCTAAGGAAAGAGAAAAAGGAAAAAGGCTTTTTCAGCCCTTCTTGCCGCCGGCGAAGAAAGTGAAGTAAGCAAGGCCGGCCAGCACGATTACGACAATGGCCGCAATCCAGATAGTATAGTCCGTCTTTGCCGCAGCGGAGGGAGACGCGCTAGCTTGCCCGCCCGCCTGCTGCGACGGGGCGGCGCTTGCAACAGCCGAGGCGGTTGGCGCCGCGCTTGCAGCCGGCTGCATTACCACTACTGCGAAGGGTGAGAAGCTGGTTGTGACGGCGGTGTATTGGTTGCCGCCTAGCCATGTGGTTTGGAGGGTGATCCATTGGCCTGCTTGTAGGTGCATTAGGCGTACGTTTCCTTCCTGCCCGTTTGCTGCCGAGGCGGTGAAGGTTATGGTTGCGCTTGTGATGGCGGCTGCGGTTGAATCAGCCGCGCTTGCCTTAATGTCAACAAACACCAGCGTCTGGCCAACCGTCGAGGGCAACGCGGGCGTGCCGGCAGGTTTGTTGCCGCCAAGCGCTGTAACCGATAGGCTCGTTGCTGTGGAGCCCGCCGGGAACGTGACGGACAAGCTGGTTATGCTTGCCTGCGAGCCTGCGAATGGCGCGGAAGGCACGTTGAAGGACGCTTGAGACTCCGTAGTCGCCGACAATGAAGGCAACGATGCAGTCACGACGCCGTCAGAGACGCTTACGCTAGTTTCGGGAACAACTATCGACTGGATTGAGGGTGCTGGAGATGCGGAAGCGCTTGCTGATGCAGACGCGCTTACGGATACTCCCCCGCCTCCAAGCCCGCCGGAAGTGGAGCCAGTGCCGCTACCGCCAACTGATGGGCCGTTCACGGTTATCAACGAAGTCGCATTGAGGTTGCCGGCGCGGTCGCGGTAATAAACGATGAACGGGTGCGCGTCAGTGAACGCAACGGTCTTCGTGATGTTGAAGTAACCGCTGCCCGTCGGGTATTCCGTCATCGTGTAGCTCGAGTTGACCCCGTCAAGCTGCAGGGTAAGGTTTCCGAAGCTCGCGTTCGTCGCGCTCGTGTTGAGCGTCACGTTGACCAACAGGGTCTGTGAAGACAGGGTGCCTGAAAGCGGAGTGCCGGGCCCGAAGACGATGTTCAGCCACCCGGCAGCCGCTGCTGAAGCGCTTCCCGTGAAGAGCGTGAAGTTGCCCGCCGCGAAGGTGCAAACGCCTGCGAACGAGCAGACGTACGCGTTCCACGTCGTAACGTTCATCGCAGGCATTCCGACGACGGTTATTATGGCATTTGCGCCGGTCAGGCTCGTGTTGGATGCGTTTGCCGCCCACGCCCCGCCGGTTGAGTTGAAGTAAATCGTCACGTTCGCCGCGGTGTTCGAATCAGCCGTGATGTTGAACGTCACCGTCTGGTTCGACCTGTTGGCAATGTTCTCGGGAGAGGCGAGCGCAACGGTAGGCGACGTGTTGTTCACGACGAAGTTGCCGTACGTGGTGTTCGCGCAGTTGTTCGCCCAGTCGCACGCCTGCACAGTCCAGTTGTAAGTGAAGTTCCCTACGGGGAGCGTCACAGTCATCAGGATGGTGCCGTTGGTCGGTGCACTCGTATTGGTCGCAGTTGTGTTGACGTAACCGCCGTTTGTCGTGTTGACGGTGAAGTTCGTCCACACGAATATCGTCGAGTTGGCAATGCCGCTTGCCGCGTCGGCAACAGTGTAGTTGAACGCGATGACGTTGCTGCTCCAGTTGGTCACGTTCGCGGGAGTCACCTGGATGGAGTTGAGGGGTCCGACGTTGTCAACAGTGAAGTTGCCGAACGTCGTGTTCACGCAGTTGTTCGCCCAGTCACAGCTTTGGAGAGTCCAGTTGTAAGTCCTCACCGCAGCAGGCAGCGTGACGGAAGTGAGGATGCTGCCGTTGGTCGTTCCAGTTAGGTTTGCGGAAGCTTGCGACACGGTATTGGCAGACGTGTTTTGCGCCCAAATGAAAATCGTCGAGTTCGCAACGCCAGTAAGCGCATCACCAACACTGTAATTGAAGACAATGGTATTGCTGCTCCAATTCGTGTTGTTCCCAGGCGAAACCTGAATTGCATTCAACGGGTTGATGTTGTCAATAGTGAACGTCAGGTTGTTCATGACCGAGCCGTTCTGCGCGCCCGAGAAGTTGTAGCCGAACTCGTTTATCGAGTTGTTCGTCGAAACATTCGCGTTCCAGACGTACCGGCCGGCTGGGAGGGAAACATTCAGCACGG
>CAZPDD010000022.1:0-10985 GCA_964585235.1 Microcaldota archaeon
AACTGCCACCACCCCGCCGTTTGCAAGCACCATCGCGCCCGCCTTGAGCACCCAGCCCTCGCCTCCCTCGTCCTTCTCAGCAGCAGCAGTGATGCCGACTCCCGTCGAGCTGCCACCGCTCACGACAATGCATTTTGGCGCAATGTGCGAGACGTACTCAAGCATTGTTGACTTGCCCGTGTTGTGTGAAATCACGCCATTGGCAATGAACCTGTGGCTCGCGGGCACTTCCACGTCGAAAACGTCCTCGGCAGCATGGCGCACTATCTTCACGATTCGCTCTGTTTTCTGCGAGTTCACCCGCGAGAATTCCTTCGCCTGTGCAACAAGCTCTGAAAGCCTGGTCTTTTTCTTCATCGAGGCGAAGCCTATTTTTGATGCAAAGCGCTTCATATCGTTGCCCCGCCTGATGAGCAAGGCGTTTTCGACTATTCGCGAGTGGATGTGAAAGCGCAAGAGCATCACCTGCACGTCGCGCAAAAGTTCGATGTTCTTGGCCTTCAGGCCGATTGCGCGGCTTCCCCTGCCTTTCGAGAAGACCGTGCCGTCGGCTTCGAAAAGCCACTTGAGGAATTCCGCAGCCACCTTGTTGCCCGATTGCAGTATCAAGTCCGGGACGCGCTTTGCCCGCAGGAACTGCAGGTTTTGCGCAACGTCCTTGGAGTAGACGCCGTAATAATGCAGCTTCACCGTCCTTCCTTCGAGCATCTTGTGCGCAACCGGCCGTGGCAAAATGCCAAATGTTTTTTCGCACCTCTCCAAAAGAACGCCGGCAATGTCCTTCTCCGGCTCGGCAACTACGAATCCAACTTCCGAATCGTCTACCCAGCCATCGCCAAGCCAGTAGCCGAGGAGCGAGGCGAGTTCCGGAGTGACAAGCTTCGGTAGATGTCCCTTGAAATGCGGCCCGCGGCCATAAGAAAGCGGCGCAAAGCCAGTTGGCACTAGCGACCTGATGGAACATCGCACTCCCGTGACAACTGCCAGCCTGTCGCCGACTTTAAGCTCGTCAAGCCTCTTCCAAGTCCTTACCGGCACGCCGCCTTCTCTTGAAACCGTCATAAGCGGGTGGTTGAGCGTCCCTTTCACGCTCTTGCCGCTTTCGGTAATGACTTCGATTACCGGCTGTTTTTCGTACTTGTGGAAAACAGTTGCAACGCCGGTCTTTCCCCCGCCTTCGCCCGTAAGCACCTTGAGGTTCAGCTCTTGCAAATGCCGCTCTCCCACTTCGCCTATCTTGGCAATCGCGCCGTTGCCGAGGAAAATGCGCTCGTCGGCAACGAGGCAGCCGGGGTCTCCCATCAGCAAGACGTGGGCATCGCTCCTGATGCGCTCCCCGTCGGGAAGTATCTTTCCGGGGGTTCCCCCGAAAAGCTGGAGCGCAACCGCGCCCTTGAGTTCGTTGTAGCCATAGAGGCTTGGAGCGATGCTAGCCACTATTTTTTCGAACAAGTTGGGGTCGCGCGCCAGCTTTACGATTTCGTCCTCCTCTTCCTTGGTAATTTCAAGCTCCTCGAACTCGAGCTCCATCTTGTGCACGTGCGCGACTTCAAGGAACTTCGAGTAGACGCTCGCATGCTGCTTGCCCGCGTTGATGGGCTTTAGCCGCAGCACGCCGGTAAGAATGACCTTGTCGCCGGGGGCGAGCTTGTTCACGAGGTCGTCCTCAAGCCAAAGCTCGACGTGCACCGCCGGCACGTTGCCCTGCAGTTTCTCCACCAAGTCCTGTACGTGCGCTTTTTGGACGTCGACGAAGTTGCTCTGGCTTTCAAGCAGCTCGAAGTGGTTTCGCAGGCAGTTTTTGTTGCCGCACTGGAAAGGCGGAACAATGGGCGTTGTCTTTTCGGTATATTCGACGGTCAGCTGCTCGCAGTGCCTGCAGCGCCAGACTGCCTTTTTCATGTGGGGCTTGATTTCGGTAATCGAGCTTATCACGCCGTCAACTGCAATTAGCTTGTCGAGGTTGTCCGCACCGAGTTCAAGCACCATTGGCTTGAACTTTGGGACGTCAGGAACGTTCGAGAAGCGGACGTGGGGTGCGAAGCTTTTTTCGATTGGCGTGGGCATCTCCAGGTTCTTGATTGCCTTTTCCGCGCTTGCGCGGTAGACGTCCGGTTTTTCAAGAACCGCCTCGACCAAGTCGGGGTCTGAATGCTCAAGCTCCTGCAAGTCTACTTCGATGCTGCGGATTTGCGGGTACTGGCTGGCAATAGTCTCAAGGCGCCGGCGGGACCTCTCGGTTGAGAAGAACTTGTCGAAGCGCTGGACGGCCTCTTCGTTTACAAGCAGCATTTCCTGCGCTATCACTTCCGCCACGCAAACCCCCCTTACCCGTTCGATTTACAGAAATCGCTGCCAATGCAAGACGGCAGGACAAAGGAAGTCTTTTTAATGGTCAAACGCTTTTAAACCCTATGGAATTAGTGGAAGTGAACCAATGGCCCGCCTGAACAAAGCCTCGCCGTCCGACATCGCCGAGATGGTCGCCGACCTTAAAGACGAGCTTGAGAGCTTCCATTCCTTCGACGAGCGCATCGAACACGCCATCGAGTCAAAGCTCTACGAGCTCAAGGCAGTCTCCTACATCACCCTCCTCCTGGTCACCGCGCTGCTTGCAATAGTAATCGGCATCCTGTTTCGCGCCATTGGGTACTAGACTGAAAAAGAAGTTTACGGGTTTACTTCACCCCCCTCTGCCATAACACACATTTTTTGTGGTGTTATCAATAATCTGGCCGCACAACGAAAAATCGCCCAAAACTCTCGCTACTGAAGCAATGCAAACGTCTTTCTTTATGGAAATCCCGATTTTTCCGCAAATCGGGGCCTGTTTTGTGTTGGCTGCAACCACGGTGTAGCAAAGGTCGCGCGATGAATTGTCTGCAATGCCCTTGCAGTCATCAGGGTTTTTGCTGTATGCGTCAAAACCGTATGGTGTTTTGGCGGACAAAGGCGCTTGGCCGGCGGCCTGGTTCTGTGAAACGCACCCTTGAAGGGCCAGCGTGATAAACAGTGCGGCAATGGCGATTGATTTTTCGAGAGCGTTCATGGCCTTCACTCGTTGAGCTTGACTTCAACTATGCGCGAGCCGTCTTTCGCCGCCGCGACGCCGATGAGCATGTCCGCCTGCTTGTACACGTTCTGGTTGTGGGTGACAACGAGGAATTGCGTGTCCTTGCTTAGCGCCTTGATGAGCTGCGCGAGCTTGCGGCTGTTCTCCGAGTCAAGCGCCGCGTCCGCCTCGTCAAGGATGTAGACGCTCGAAGGATTGACGCTCTGGATTGAAAAGAGAAACACAAGCGCAATGAGCGACTTTTCCCCGCCGCTCATGAGCTCAAGATACTTGACTTCCTTGTTCTCGAGCTTCACCTGGATTGTCAGGCCGCCTTCGAAGGGATTGACCGGGTTTTCAAGGAACAGCGTGCCCTCGCCTTGGAAAATCTGCGAGAAAACGCGCTTGAAGTTCTCGTTTATCTTGTTGTACGCGCCCATGAAAGTCGCCACTTTCTTGCCCTCAATCTCGTTGATGACGGCAATCACCGCCTCCTTTTCGTTGATTAGCTGCGCGACGCGCTTTTTCTGCTCGTCGAACTCGTGGCTGCGGTGCTCGAACAGCTCTATTGCCCGCAGGTTGACGTTGCCAAGGGCTTCCATGTCCTGTTGGGCCTGTTTTGAGTTCGCAACGAGCTCGGGCTTGTCGGCAATGCCCTTTCCTTCAATCAAAGCCGCGTCTTTATACTCGTCAAGAGACGCCTTGAGTGAAGTCAATTGGTTTTCGAGCACCGCCTTTCGGACTCGCTCATCCTGCCCGCCGCGTTCGAGCTTTTCGCGCTCGAACTCCATCTTTCCCTTGTCGTTGCCGAGCTTGGCAATCTCGGCCTCAAGCTTCTCGCGCTTGTTTAGAAGCTCCTCATAGCGCGCGCCGAGCTCGCGCTGCTTCTCAAGCTTTTGCTTCAGCTCGGCCCGCGCCTTTGCGATGTAGTCGTTCGCCTCGTCAGCTGAATTCTTCGCCTCGCCCTCTTGCCTGGCAAGCTCCTGCAGTTCCTTCTCAAGCGCCTTTGTCTGCTTGTCGTAAACCCCGTGCTGCGCACGCAGGGACTGCGCGCGGTTTTCGTACTCTGCCGTCTTCACGCGCAGCTCGTTCATCGCCCGCTCGCGTTCTTTTACTTGCATTCCAAAGGCGTTTTCCTTCTCCACGTCAATTTTCTGCTTGGCCTCCAGCATTCGGGTGTTGAGTTCCGATAGCTCGCGGACAAGCGCAGAGCGCTTTTCGTTCGCCCCCGCGACCTGCTTGTCAAGCCCGCGGATTTCCCCCTCGAGCTCCTCGATTGCCGCAACCAGGTGCGATTTCTTCTCCCGCTCCGCCTTCTCCGTGTCTAACGTGTGCTGCAGCTGTATTTCGCACGCCTTGAGCGCCAGTTCGGCCTCGGCCTTGCGCCTTCGGGCCTCAGCCATCTCCTCGCGCAGCGCCCGCAATTCCTCAAACGCGCCTTCCTTCTCGCGGCGCGCCTCCTCGAGCTTTTTCTCCCATTCGGAAAGCTGCTTGCGCTCTACCGCCGCACTTACCCGCGGGGTGAAAGTGCCGCCCACCATCAGGCCGCTTGCCTCGATGAGCTCGCCTTCCATCGTCACCATTCGGATCCTGCCCACCAGCGCCTCCGCGGAGCGCATGTCTTGCATCAAAAGAGTGTTGCCGCAGACAAACTCGAAAGCCCGGCGGTATTGTTCGTCAAATTCGATGAAGTCAACAAGGAAGCCCAGGGCCCCGGGTTTTTTCGCAAGCTCGCGGTCGTCCCTGCTTATTCCCGCAGCGTTAATCTTGTCAAGGGGGATGAAGCTCACGCGGCCGAGCTTGCGGGCCTTGAGCGCGGCAATTGCCCTTGAGGCGGTTCTTGCGCTGTCGCACACCGCAAAACCCAGGCGAGGCCCGAAGGCAACTTGGATGGGAATCGTGTGCCTGTTTGAATAAGTGCAAAGCTCCTCGACAGTCCCAAAAACGCCTTTCTCGCCTTCTTTGAGCGCTTCGATTGCCTCTGCGGCCTTTTCCCCCGCGCCGCCGGCGCTTCTGAGGCGTCCGCCGATTTCAGCGCACTTCTCGCGCGCCAAAAGCAGCAGGTCCTCGAGGACGGGCACGCGCTCGTTCGCCTTGCGCTCGCGCTCGAACATGGCGTCAAGCTCCTCCTGCGCGTCTTTGAGCTTTCGCGCCAGTTCTTTCCGCTGCTCGTCCAGTTCCTTCTTCTGGCCCCCGTAGTCGGTGAACTCTCCTGACTTGATGCGGTCGAGCTCGCGTCCCTTCATGCGTGATAGTTCCTCGTCGCGCGAGACTTCCGCCTGCAGCTGCGAAAGCTGTTCCTTTAACAACAGCATCTGCTCGCCAGAGCGCTCGACAAACAATCGCGCGTCCTGAACGCCAGCGCTGAACTTGTTGCTTGACGCCAGCATGTCGCCGTATTCCTTCGCTTTTTCCTTCAGCAGGCGCGAGAGCACACTAAGCTCCTTTTCGACTTCCACCAGCTGGGATGCCGCGCCCTTCACCTCGTCGCTTGCCTTGGTGAACTCGAGCTTCTTCTCATGGCTCTTGGCGTCAAGCTCCTTTCGCAACGTGGCCTTTTCCTCGGCATTGCGCCTGCTTGTCTCAATGCCGATGTTGAGCGCATCAATCACCCGCTGGATTTCCTGCTCCTCGCCGTGGCTTCGTTCGAAAACCAGCTTGTTGACCGCGTCCTTCTCGGCGTTCTTGCCGCTAATCGCAGACTCCAGCTCGCCAATCCGTTGCCTCACTGCCGCAGCCTTGTTTTCTGCATCAAGCATGTTGTTGATTACGGCTTCAAATTCATGTTCAAGCTCGCGCAAGTCAATGGAGAAGATGGTAGCCTTGAGCGAGTCGAGGCGGTTTTTCAGCTCCTTGAATCGGATTGCGTTGTTCTTCTCAGCCTCGAGCTCTTTTAGGTACCCCTCGCGCTCGTTCAGCACGGTAGTCGCTTCCCTAAGCTTAGCCTCGGCAGAGCCAAGCTCGCCCATCGCCTCCTTCTTCTTCTGCTCGTACTCGCTCACGTTGGCAACCAGGTCGATGAGCATGCGCCTGTCTTTCGAGTCCATTTCGACAATGCGCTGGACTTCCCCTTGCTTGATGATGTTGGTGAGCATGAGGTAGTTCTGCGACAGGAATTCCTCCACGGCGTATTTTTTCGTCCTCCTGCCGTCAAGCATGTACTTGGTCTTCCCATCGCGCTTGATTAGCCTCGCCGTCGTGTGGCTCCCGCTTGCAGAAGGGTCGGCAAGGGTGACATTCACTTCCGCAACCTTGTTGTTCTGGAAAATCAGGTCGCTCGTCTTCTTCACGCGCATCGCGCGCAGGCGGTTTTCAGCAAAGGCGAAGAGAAGCGCATCGACACAGTTGCTTTTGCCGCTGCCATTTGGGCCGACAATCGCATTGAAGCCCGGAGTGAGCTTGACAGTCGCGTTTGCAAACGACTTGAAGTTGCGCATCTGGATTTGTGTAATGAACATTTCCTATTCCCCGCCCCTCTCCCTTTGCTAAATAAGGGCTTGTGCGAGCCAAATTAGCGCCGTAAAGGCTTTAAATAAATTGCCTGCCCTCTGCGAAGGCCAGCCCAAGCCTCCGGCCGTACTCCTTTGCCCTTGCAGTTGAAAGCGCGCCGCCCGTTTGCGCGTCGAGCATTTCGCAAAGCACCGCGCACTCGCTCCTTCCCGCCCGCTTGCAGAGCTCAACTGCAAGCTCAGTGTGGCCCTGCCGCCTGCCAATGCCCCTTGAAACAAGCAGGGGCACGTGGCCCGGGGAATAGAATTTGCTTTCAAAAACCCCCTTGTCCGGCTTGGCACACATCCTAGAAAACTCCGCAATCGTCCTTGCCCTGTCCTTGTCCGTGATGCCCGTGAAAGTCCCCTTGGCGTTGATGCTGAGGGAGAATGCGCTTTGCCCGCCGTAAGGCATTTTCCCAAGCACCAGCTTTTTCGTTGCGGGGTTGCTTCTCAAGATGTCGGCCATAAACGGCAGGCCAAGCTTGGCTGCAACTTCTTTTCCAACTGCGAGGCAGATGAGCCCTCCCGCGTCGCAACGTATTTGCGCGACAAGGGCGGGCGTCACGGCGCCCGCGTGCACCACGAGATCTACTTCCCCCTCGCGGTCGGAAGAGTCGAACAGAAGCACGGGCTTGCCCGCGGCAAATGCCTTGACGGCGTCCATGGAATCCACTACGTCGGCAACGCATTTAAGCTGATTACTCAAAACCGCGTCCCTACCCAAAAACGGGTAATGGCTCGTCACTCGATGAACTTTACTCCGGGGAGGTGCCTGAAATGCGGGTCACCGGTGAAAAGCAAAATCCCCGCAATCCTGGCTGTTGCATAAATAATCGAGTCGACAATTCCAAACCGCGGGTAACTCCTGCGCAGTAACGGGAGTTGTGTCACGCCTTCCTCGCAGGTTTTCGCATCAGGCTCGAGCACCACTGCGTTTGACTTGATTGCAGTCAGATAGGGTTGCGGGTCGTGTCCGTTTCGCACGCACCAGCAGGCTACTTCTGCCAAGCTGAGCGCACTGGTGTAAAGCCGCGATTTACCTAGCGCATCGCGCACGAAAGCGCTCTTTGGAGTTTCGTCAAAAGCCTCAATCCAAGCCCAGCTGTCTACGAGCACGTTCAATCCTCTCCGACCTGTCCGTCCGGTCCCTTACAAAAGGCTTCGCGCCTTTCATCGTGCCGAAAAGCGATTCCAATAGCTTGAAGTTGCGCTTGATTACGCTGAATTCCACTTCGTCACCTTCACTGATGCCTTCCGCCATAAGAACCGGCTTGGGGATGAGTATCCCCCTTGAAGAGCCCACTTGAATCACCTTTGCAGTAAATGCTTGAGCCATTTCATTCGATTATAATAAGTTATAATGTACTATTTATTGCTTGCGTTCAGGCCAGCACGTTCTCAAATCCCTTGCGGGGGTTGAGGTAAACCTTGCTGCCTGCCGGCAGGTCTTTATTGACCGTGAGGCTGATGTACTTGCCGAACTGTCCTTGCCGCACCCACGCGGCGCCCACGACGTCTTTATTGTACTTGAGGAACAACTGCGGCTTTCGCTCCGCGCTCTCGTCGGCCCTGCCGTACTCCATCGCATCCATCCCGTCGCCCATTTTTCCCCACCTCCCTTGAAGGATCGACGGGTCTCCGGGTTTTTGAGGCCCGGAGACCCTTTGCCGACGGCGGGGATTCGAACCCCGCAGTGAGCCTGCGCTCAATCGCTCGACGGGCGATCCTCTTACCCTTTCGAGCACACTGGCACAAAAAGTATTTATACTGCCCTATACCAAATTGATTTGACGGGCGATCCTCTTGCCCTTTCGGGCACGTTTTTTTTCATTTCGTTCAGCGCAAGCTTCTTATTGTAAGGCAATTCAAAGTTTATCGACGGGTGGCTCTCTGCGCCCTTTTCGGGCACGTTTTTTTTCACAACCTTTAGCGCAAGCGGGCGTTGTCCTGTTTTCGCCTTGTTTCAAGCTACGCGTACATTTCGACAAAGACGCTGTCGCCCAGGCGGGCGAAAACCAGTTCAGTGCTTGAAAGCGGCGAAAGTGCTTCGCTTATGTTCTTCCAACCCATTTTGCTGACATCTGCCTTCATTCAAACCACCTTGGCAAAGTTTTTATGCTCCGCATCACGTACGTTCTCCGGCTTGCGTTCCCCTCGCCATCGTCGGGGTGCGCAAGCGTTTGTTGTCCGGAAGCTGGGGCGGCGAAGCCGGTGGATTCAAATCCTTCCCACCCGGCTTGCACGCCCTTCGCTTCCGACTTGTCTTGGAACATAAGGATTCTCTAGCCCGCGCGGGCGTTTAAAAGCAGCTGCAGCACAGTGGCTTGCCGGCCTTGCCGTCCGCTGAAAAAGGCCGCTTCAAGCCTCTAAAACGCTTTTTAACCCGGTTTGGCCCTTTCTTGCCGCGGGTTTTATCTTCCTGCAAGTGCCTAAAGCTGAAATATGCAGGGCTTTCGCGACCGTCGGCAGGCCGGGGGGCTGTTGGCAAAGGCGCTTTCGGCTTACGCAGGCCGCAAGGACGCCATAGTTTTAGCAATCCCCCGCGGCGGGCTTGAAGTTGCCGCAGAAGTGGCAAAGGCGCTTTGCGCCCCGCTTGACGTCGTCGTGTCAAAGAAAATCGGCCATCCCCACAACCCCGAGGTCGCAATCGGCGCGGTGTCGCACAAGGGCTTTGTCCAAGTCAACGAGGAATACGCCAAGGCAACCGGCGTTTCAAAAGCGTATTTGAAGGCGGAGGAAAAGCGTTTGGGAAAGCAAGTTGACGAAAAAAGACTGCGCTATACGCAGGGCAGGCCTTTTCCCGCGCTGAAAAACAAGGTGGTAATCCTCGTTGATGACGGGGTTGCAACCGGCAGCACGATGGCCGTTGCCGTCAAGTTTGTGCGCCCTCAAAAGCCGGAGAAAATAGTAGTTGCAGTCCCAGTGGCGCCACCCGATGCTTTAAGCCGCCTGCGTGCCATTGCCGACGAAGTCGTTTGCCTCCTTGAGCCGTCTTCTTTTACTGCAGTTGGGGAGTTTTACGAGCGCTTTTTGCAGGTGGTAGACGAAGAGGCCATTGCGCTGCTCAAGGAAGCGAATTCCCCGGCAAAAAGGCGCAAGTAGGGAAAGGGGGCATTCGAGCCGGCAACCCCCCGTCCTGTTCCTACGAGCCGCTTGCCTCTATCTTGATTTCCTTTAGCCTGGGTTTTGAAGGCTTGAGCTTCGTTAACACTACCTGGAGAATGCCGTTCTTGAGGGTCGCCTTGGCGCTGTCCTCCTCTACTTCGGTTGGGAGGCGCACTTGCTTGAAGTACTTGTGCTCCGGGTCAGTCACGTGGACAATGAGGCTGGTGCCCTGTGTTGTGAGCTTTATCTTGTCCTTGTCCACTCCCGGCAGCTCGGCAACTACCGTGATTTCCTTCTCGTGCTCGATGACGTCAACCAGCGGCTCGCGTTCGTTCTTCATTTTGCCTTGCGGTACGTCGACGTTGCCGAACTCCTGGAACCGGGGCTTGCCGTCAGGCCCCACTTGCATGCTAAAGCCATAGACCAAGGGCTTGCCCGGCTGCATCCTCCCGCGTGCCAGGTCCTTCATCAAATCGTCAAACACCTTGTCGATTTCCTCAAAGTCGGGAAAACCTCCCCCGAAAGGCCAGTCGTCGCCGAAAAACAGGTTCCTTCGTTTCATGACTCCCACACCCCCCTAGAAGCTATAAGCCGGATAAATTTTTATTCCTAATCGATGCGCAGGTTGGCGTCGATAAATTCCGCGATTGCCCGACTGGTCTCATCGTCCTCGTCGCAGCCAATTGTCACAACCGTTCCTTTCCCGCTTGGCGCAGGCTTGAGCATGACGGCAAGAAAGGGCTTTGGGGAATAAAAGCCCGACTCTCCGATGGCAAGTGGAATGCGATCGAGCTTCTTTTCCGCAAACACGTGTACGACCCGTGCAAGCGCGCGGTCTATTGGGCTTGGGGATTCGATTCGCTTGTAAGGCGTGGTCTCAAGCATGGCGACGATGTTGTTGAGCTTGGATTGCGCCAGTAGCCAAAGCGCGGCTGTGGCAAGCCCGCCCATGACCAGGCCGACCCAGAGCGGTGGAGGACATGAGCGAGAAACACAGACGCACAGGGAGTTCCACTGATCCTTGCTGTTCGGCCCATCCACACAACTCGGCCGAGCGGATCCCCGACCGGTGGGGCGCGAGACACCCTGTCGCGCGGCGAGCCGCTGGCGTGGAGCGAGTGGCTCGGCCTCGAAGACTCGCGGGTGAAAAAACAAGCGCTGCAGCACATCGAGCACCCACAACTGAAAGACGACCTGCTGCAGCTGATCGACCTGGTGTTCTCGACGTCGTTGCGAGCGATGGCCCGCTATGCCGAAGACAAGAGACAGCAGGGCGTCGTCGATTTCATTGACCAAGAGAAGCTCGCGCTTTCGCTGCTCGGCAATCCGGTGACGCG
>CAZPDD010000023.1:0-5910 GCA_964585235.1 Microcaldota archaeon
GAGGCGCCGTTGAAAATCGAGCAGTCATAGGCCTTGCCGCGGACTGGCTTGCGCGAGTGCATCGCGTTGTCCCACATCACCTTGCGGCTGAAGTAATTGATTATTTTGGGCGCGAGGAAAAAAACCCTCTTGTCGGCAAACTTGCCAACTAGGCGCGAGAGGTATTTGCCGTCGGGCGGCAGTGCGTCGCTGTCAAACACGACTATGATTTCGCCCTTGGCCGCGTTTTGGCCCAGGTTAAGGCAAGCAGAGTGGCCGATATTTTCTTCCGTGCGAATGACTTTCACGAACGGGAATTTCTTTCTCACCGCCAAGTCAGTGCCGTCCGTGCCGCCGCCATCGACGAGGATGTACTCTAGCCTAGCCTGCGGGTAGTCCTGCCTGCGCAGGGCGGCGAAGAGCTCGATCGCGTATTGGCGGCGGTTGAATGAATTTACGACCACCGAAACGCGGGGCCTGAATTTCTTGTCCACAAACCCACTTACGCATCCAAGATTATTAATAGCCTAATAGTCGATTGCAGGAAAACGCAGGCGGCGCAGCTGTGGAAGAAGCCACAAGCCTATCTTAAATGCGTAGAAAAAGGCATAGAGGAAAAGCACGTCGTTCAGGTAGTCGATGAATGCGTAGGATGCGCTTGGAAAAACGCCGGTCAACCAATAGCCTATGTTGTGCGCAAGGGATGCGAGCAGGAAAAGCGGCAGCAGGTTTAGCGGGTTTGCATTCTTGGCGTCCCTTGCAAGCGCGAACACGCAGGCGGCGATGAGCGCATGAGCCACTTGGTGGAAAACTCCGTCAAACAGGTAGAGTGGCGAAGAGAAGACTATTTGCAGCCATGCGGGAAACCCTTCGGGTTTGGAGAGGAAAAACATGTTGTAGGCCGGGGTCGTGCCCTTGCCGAAAAGGAAAAAGAAGGCAGCGACTTTCACCCAGATGGCCGCCTGAACCGCAAGGTAAAACCCTGCAAGCCTGCGAAAGGCAGGCGCTGCCATTCCAAAGTCTTTGCCTGAAAGCATTTCAGTCAAAACCTTCTTGAAACATCAAAGCCCCCAGGAATCATTTGGAACTGAACCTTCTTGAGACAATAAGCCAAATCATGCTCAGGCCCAGGCGGAAGGCCTTGACCTTGTCTCCGGTAATCTTGGACTGTCCCAGGCGCGGCCGGTAGTTGACGGGCACTTCCATCGTGCGCACGCCGTTCTTTAGCGCGAGTAAAATCATTTCGGGCGAGAAGGCGCTTCCCCCCACGCTGAAGAACGGCTGGATTTTGGCAAGCGCAGGCCGTTTGATTGCTCGGAGAGTGCAGCCCACGTCGGTGAGCGCCGGCCCGCCGTAAAGCAGCTGGATGAGCTTGGCGATGAACCAGTTGCCCCATTTTAGGAAGAGTCCCATGTTCGCCCCTTCCCAGATGAGCGAGGAATTGATGCGCGTGCCGAGAACAAAGTCAAAGTCGTTCGTGTAGGCAAGCAATTTCTCGACGTCGGCCGCCATGAAAGTGCCGTCCGGTTCTGCAACGATGATGATGTCGCCGGTTGCCTCGCGAAGGCCGCGTTGGATGGCGTTGCCGTAGCCCTGATGTTCCTCTCGCACAACCCGCGCGCCGGCGGCAGTTGCAAGCGAGGCAGTGCGGTCGGCGCTGTTGTTGTCAACAACAATGAGCTCGTCGACAACTCCCGTTGACTGGAAGTCCTTCACGCCGCGGGCAATTCCAGCTTCCTCGTTGTAGGCAGGCAAGACAACTGAGACAGTTTGTTTTTTGTACACTCTAAAACAACTCACTTGCGCCTGGCGTAGGCGATGATGGTCCCGCCCTTGCCAAAAGCCGCCTCCAAAGCAACCGGTAGCGCGAATGCCAGCACGCCGAGGTGTTTTAGCAACCACGAGGGCTTTCGTGTTACCGCGGTGCGCAGGCCGAGTGCATTGAGCACGCTCATGCCATACCCCCACGAGTTGTAAGGCGGCACGTTGTGCTGCATGCCTTCGATTTTCAAGCCGTTTTTCCCAAGCATCCGGCCAAGGGTCTTTGGTGAAAAGAGGTAGTAATGCCTCGGCGCGTCGACGTGCGTCCAGTAGTGGCGGAAAATCTTCGCCTGCCCGCTTTCGGCATTCGGCACTGCAACAATCACCAAGCCGCCGGGCTTGACCAACTGCCTTGCCTTGCCAATCGCGGCATCGGGGTCGGCGAAGTGCTCAAGCGAGTGCCAGAAAGTGATGACGTCGAAAAAGTTCTTCTTGAAAGGCGCTTTGAGGAAATCGCCAACATAGAGGCGGATGCCTTTTTCCTTCGCGCGCTTTAGCCCCGTGTCGGAAAGCTCGCAGCCGTAAGTCTCAAAGCCCGCGTCCGCGCATTTTGCGAGAAAGCCCGCCTCGCCGCTTCCAACGTCGAGGATGCGGCCTGACTTTGCAACTTTCTGCAATTGCCTCAGCTGGTATTCCTCTAGGCGCTCGAGGTCGCTGCGGTCAACTCCCTTCCTGCCGGTGCGGTAGTCGTTGTAGGCCGGGTAAAATCCGCCTATTTGCCTCCAAGGCACGCGCGGGTTTTGGTAGACGAGGCCGCATTGGCTGCACTTGACGAACTGGTATTCGTTTTTTGCGACGGCGAAGTTGTGGTCGCGGGCCGTGAACATCACTTTATAGTCCTTCGAACCGCACAAGTTGCACGCTACTTTTTCCAACCACTCACCCCTATGCGTTAAATTAATTACGAGCACTCATAATAAGCTTATGAAACTTGCGTTGTACCAGCCGTGGATTTACCAGCGGGGAGGCATGGAGCGGGTCATTCTTGAAATGACTTCCCCCCGCAGCAGGCACGACTGGACGATTTTCACCAGCCACTACTCGCCGCAAACCACTTTTTCCGAGTTCCGCGACCGCCGGGTAGTCGAGCTAAAGCGCGTGTCCGTCAAGCGCACTCCGCTTCAACTGCTTGCGGTAACGGCAACTATCGCCGGGCAAAAGCTGCCCCTTGAGGGCTTTGACGGCCTCGTAGTCTCGACTGCAGGCTTTGGCGAGTTCATCACGCTGCGCAACCACTCGCTGCCAACAGTATGCTTTTGCCACACGCCCCTTCGCGTCATCCACGACGCAGCTGCCCACAACGACTTGTTGAAGGAAAAGCTGCATACGCTGCCGGCGTTCCTGGCGTTTGAAACCGCCTACCGCGCGGTTGAAAAACAGTCGTGGAAGCACTTTGCGGCAATTGCTTGCAACAGCAACGAGACAAAAAAGCGCGTGCTTGCCGGCGGCCTCGCTCAGGGGGAAAAGCTTTGCGTCATCCACCCCGGCGTGCACGTCAACGAATTCAAGCCCTCCTGGCACTATGGCAATTACTTCCTCGTTCCAGGAAGAATCTCGAAGCTCAAGAACCTGGGGCTTGCATTAGAGTCTTTCAAGAAGTTCGTTGCCGAAGGAGGCAGGAAGGCAGAGAGCTTCAAGCTCGTGATTGCAGGCGGAGTCGGCGAGAAGGACAAGGCCTACCTTGAAAAATTGCTTGCGGATGCCGGCGGTGACAAGAAAATTATTTTTGAGACCGACGTTTCCGAATCCCGTCTGTATGCGCTTTACCGCGGCTGCTATGCGGTGCTTTTCACGGCGCTTAACGAAGACTGGGGGATCGTCCCGCTTGAGGCA
Source organism: Microcaldota archaeon (assembly GCA_964585235.1). Lineage (GTDB taxonomy): Archaea > Micrarchaeota > Micrarchaeia > Norongarragalinales > UBA97 > JAGVFW01. The sequence continues at coordinate 3,634 of CAZPDD010000023.1, forward strand.
ATGGCATTTGGAAAGCCGGTCATTGCGGTGAACGAAGGCGGCCCCCGTGAGAGCATCGAGCACCGCAAGACGGGTTTGTTGGTGGAGGCGACGCCGGCGCATTTTGCCGCTGCGATGAGACAGCTTGTTGCAAACTTCGCTTTTGCAAGGAAGCTCGGCCGGGCAGGCAGGCGGGGCGTGCGGGAGTTTGATTGGGACAACTTCGTCAAGCAAATGGATGGATTAGTTGAGCGCAATTGTCCCAGGCAGCACTAATTAAAAGGTTTTTGAACCCCATCTTGTATTTGGTTTCGTGTTAGCAATGCAACCTAATGCTAGTTTCTGGAAAGGCAAGCGCGTGCTCATCACCGGCATCACGGGCTTTGTCGGCTCCTGGATGGCGGAAACGCTGCTTCCCCTAGGGGCGGAGGTCCACGGCCTCGTCCGCCGCCACGCGGTGCCGCGCTTTGACAACATCGAGCACATCCTCGACCACGTCAAGCTCGTTGCAGGGGACTTGAGCGACACGCACAGCCTTTACTCCGCGCTCAAGCAGAATGAGATTGACGTCCTATTCCACCTTGGCGCGCAGAGCTTCGTGCCGCAAAGCTTCAAGGCGCCTGTTGACACCTACCTAACTAACGTAATCGGCACGGTGAACGTGCTTGAGGCAGCGCGCATGTACGACGGGCTTGAGAAGATGCAGTTTGCAGGCAGCAGCGAGGAGTACGGCCTCGTGCATCCCGACGAAGTGCCAATCAAGGAAACCAATCCCCTGCGTCCCCTCAGCCCCTATGGCGTCTCGAAAGTCGCCGGGGACTTCGCCTGCTTCGACCACTTCAAGTCCTACAAGGTTCCCGTAGTGCGGACTCGCGCATTCAACCACACGGGCCCCCGGCGCGGACAGTCGTTCGTAACGGCAACTGTCACTCGCCAGGCTGCTGAAATCAAGCTCGGCAAGCGCGACTCCTTCGAGCTTGGCAACCTTGACGCAAAGCGCGACTTTTCCGACGCGCGGGACATTGTCAAGGGTTACATGCTTGCAATCGAGAAGGCGGATGCGGGGGACGTCTACAACCTTGCCTCCGGCACTGCCTATAGCGTGCGCGAGCTGGTTGATCTCACTTGCAAGCTGGCCGGCATAAAGCCGGTAATCCGCCAGGACCCTAGCAAGATGCGGCCAAGCGACGTGCCGCTTCTCGTCGGCGACTGCTCCAAGGCTAAGGCGAAGTTCGGCTACTCGCCCACAATTCCCTTCGAGAAGACTGTTGGCGACATGATTGAGTGGCAGCTTGACAACGTGCGAAGCGGGAAGAAGTTCCTCATTCTTTGAAATAATCGCAAGAGGGTTCAGACGCGAAAACCATGTCGTCCCTTGAGCGGCACGAAAGAAACCGGCTTTAATGGATTACTTTTAAATTCGCTCTTGCCAGTTCTCGTAACAGCTACAAGTGATTCGCCGCTTTCTAGTCTTATAGGGGCCAAGAGTTTTCCGCCTATTTTGAGCTGGCGTAAAAGCGAAATTAATGCGAGGCTTCCTTGGAGCGGCATTGCAGCATGAACTATTATGCGGTCGTATTTCTCGTCCCTTGGCTTGCGCGGGTCAACTGGGTCGCCAAGGAACATCCCGAGTTTGACTTTTTTCGGGACGAACCTACGGACAGTTTTTCGGGCCTTTTTTAAAAGTTCAGGAATGAGTTCGAAGGAATGAAGCGACCCATTGCCCATCACATTGGCAATCAATGCGGTGCTCCAGCCACTTCCTGCTCCTACCTCAAGCACCGACATGCCTTTTCCGTGGGCCAAGTCAAGCTCTTCGATCATTTGTCCCACTAGGCTGGGCTGTGAAATCGTTTGCTCGTGGCCAATTGGCAAAGGTTGGTCTACATAAGTGAAATCCTCGCCACCAATTGACACTAGCTTCTTGTCCACAAAAAGGCGCCGGTCAACCTTCTTGAAGGCTTTAATTACGTGGGGGCTACTGATGCTTTTCATTTTCTGAAGTTCATTCACTAGCTCCTCGTGGTTGGCGAACCAAGGAATAGACCAAAATCCGTCCTTAACAAGCCGCATTGCAATTTCACTTCCAGATTTCAATCAAGTCTTTGGTCATGATTGAGGAGTTAAACCCGCGGGTCAAGCCCCGTGCTCTTTGCGGCAAGTGAGGTTGCGCGGAAGAGGCTCGTGAAAGTCCCCGCGTCAGTCCAATGGCCCTCGAGAGTCGCGTGGCCGAGACTGCCCTGCCTGATGAAGGCGTTGTTCACGTCCGTAATCTCAAGCTCGCCCCGGCCGCTTGGC
>CAZPDD010000023.1:6010-10919 GCA_964585235.1 Microcaldota archaeon
CCTGATGAAGGCGTTGTTCACGTCCGTAATCTCAAGCTCGCCCCGGCCGCTTGGCCTTAGTTGCTTGATAATGGGGAAAACGCTGGGGTCGTAGAAGTAAAGGCCCGTCACGGCGAAATTGCTTTTCGGGGCTTTAGGCTTTTCCTCGATAGCCGCAATTTTTCCGCCCTCAAAAACCGGCACGCCAAAGCGCTCTGGGTCGGAGACCTCCTTTAGGAATACCATCGCGCCAAGAGAAGAGTCGGCGGCGAATTTTGCCGCGTGGCCGGCAATGTTGTCCTCGATGATGTTGTCGCCCAGAATGACCACGAATTTTTCATTGCCCACAAAATCCTCTGCAAGCGAAAGCGCCTGCGCAATGCCGCCTGCCTCGTCCTGCACGCGGTAGGTAAGGTGCATGCCAAATTCCCGGCCGCTGCCCAGTAGCTTGAGGAAATCCCCCGCGCTTTCCGCACCCGTGACGATGAGCACGTCGGTAATGCCCGCGCGCTTGAGCGTGTTGAGCGGGTAGTAAATCATTGGCTTGTCGTGCACCGGAAGAAGGTGCTTGTTCGTAACGAGCGTAATCGGCCGCAGCCTCGTGCCGCTGCCGCCTGCAAGTATGACTCCCTTCATTTCCCACCGCCTCCAATCCTGTTGACAATCTCCAGATCCGCCCTTGAATGGACGTTGACAAAATTGCCTTTCGCAAGAAGGCCGTAAAGCATCCCGCGCTGCGAAAGGGCTGCAAAGGCCGAGTCGAGGCTGCCGTCAAGGGCCATGCCCGCGAATGCGTCCGCTTCTGCAAAGCCCAGCATCGTTGCGACAACGTGGCTCGTGGGCCTTGCTGGCTTCTCGTAATAAGCAGCAACCCTCCCGCCGTCAAGCTCAACTACACTCGTCCGGTTCCACTCAAAAGCGGTCCCGGCGTAAAGCGCGAGTGAAACGCCACTTGCGCGCCGCGAGTGAAAGTCGCGAAGGCTTGCGAGGTCAAAGTCGAAGTAATGGTCGCAGGCGGCAAAAGCGAATGTCCCGCCCAGGCGCTGTAGGGCAAGCGAAAGCGTGTGCATGCTGCCCGCGTGATTCTTTTCCTCCATGTAATCCACTTTCATTCCCAGCCTCTCGCCGCTGCCGATTTGCCCAAAAATTGCGGAGTTGACCTCGTGCGAGCCGACGATAATTGCCTTTCTCACCCCGGCCGCCTTGAACCGGGCAAGGGCGTTTTCGATGATGGTTTCGTTGTTGCGCATTCGCACAAGTGGCCGATATGCCTTAAGCTCGGGGACGTAAAGCCCCCTTGCCGGCCCGCCTGCAAGGACGACTAATGTGATGTCGCTGGCAAGCGATTTTCGAATTGCAGCCTCTACAAGTGCCGAACGGCTTTGCGCCCCGTCGGCGCGAAGGTCAAGCTCGGCAACGAGTGAGGAATCGAGCGAAAGCGAAACCCGCACCTTAGGCATTTGCATCAGACCAGTTGAACCAATTAATTATTACTTCCGTATTACTCTTTATTACGATAGTATTAATAAGGTTTTGCGGCAAATAGCTTTCTACGCATTAATAAGCGTTTTACGGCAAAGCAATGGAGTAGGTGGGGGGGGGTAAAATGATCGAAGGCGTTGTTATCGAGGAGCTCAAGACTTTTCCCGACAGCAGGGGATGGCTCATGCCCATCCTGCGCGGAAGCGACAAGATAAAGTCGGACGGCCCGGGGGCGTTCGGCCAGTATTACATGACTACAGTCTACCCGGCGGTAATCAAGGGCAAGCATTTCCACAAGCTGCAGACGGACCACATGTGCTGCATAAAAGGCCATGCAGTGCTTCACCTTGAGGACACGCGCGAAGGCTCGGCCACAAAAGGCGAGAAGATGAAAGTTCCGTTCGGTGATGGCGAGTTCAAGCTAGTTCGCATCCCGCCTGAAATCTGGCACAGCATTGAAAATGCGGGACAGGAAGTCGCTTACATCATCAACTACGTGACAAAGGAGTACAACCACGCCTCTCCCGACGAGTACCGCGGGCAGTTCGACAAGTCCGACAAGTCGATGCCTTGGGAACCCACCGTAATGGGGTGAAGGAAGAAGTGGCTTCAAAGCGAATTTTAGTAACCGGCGGCGCGGGCTTCATCGGCAGCAACTTCGTGCGAAAAGTGCTCAGTGAGAAAGACCCCGAGCTCGTGGTGACGCTTGACAAGCTGACTTACGCGGGCAGCCTCGACAATTTGCGCGACTTGCCGAATGCGGAGAAGCACGTTTTTGTAAAGGGCGACATCTGCGATGCGGGGAGAGTCAACAGCTTGTTTGCCGAGCAATCTTTTGACGTCGTGTTCAACTTCGCTGCCGAAAGCCACGTCGACCGCTCAATCCAATCCTCGGCGCCATTTGTGCAAAGTAATGTGGTGGGGACTCAAGTTCTTCTTGACGCGGCGCTGAAGCACGGGGTGAAGAAATTCGTGCAGGTTGGCACTGACGAAGAGTACGGCAGCATTCAAAGCGGGTCGTTCAAGGAAACGGATGGGCTTAACCCAAGCAGCCCATACTCCGCAAGCAAGGCTGCTGCCTCGCTTCTCGCCCGCTCGTTTTTCGTAACGCATCGACTGGCAGTTGTCATCACGCGCAGCACGAACAACTACGGGCCTTTCCAGCATCCTGAGAAGTTCATCCCGCTTTTTGTTACAAATGCATTGCGCGAGAGGAAGTGCCCGCTTTACGGCAGCGGTGCGAACGTTCGCGACTGGCTGTTCGTCGCCGACAATTGCGAAGGCATTTGGCTCGCGGGTGAAAAAGGCGTTGCGGGAGAAGTTTACAACATCGGTGCAGGCAACGAGATGGCGAATGTCGATGTTGCCAAAAAAATAATTCAGCTTTTGGGCAAAAAGCCCGAGTCGCTTGTACAGCCTGTTCCCGACCGCAAGGGCCACGACTTGCGTTACAGTGTTGATGCGAGCAAGCTGCGGGCGCTTGGCTGGAGGCCTGAAAAGTCGTTTGAGGAAGGGCTGGAGCAAACAATCGAGTGGTACAAGGCGAATGAATGGTGGTGGAAGCCAAGGGCCTCGGCCTGACCGTTTACGCGGTTATAAAACTCTTGCCCGCATATGTGTAATTTGGTGAAACTCTAGAAATGAAGCTCAACCTCGGTTGCCACTGGAGAAAACTAGAGGGGTTTGTCAACGTCGACATTGACCCGAAAACTAAGCCGGAAGTGCTGTGGGACTTGAATAAAATCCCGTGGAAGCCCTTCAAGCCTTCTAGCGTCGACTACATAAACGCCGAGCACGTGTTCGAGCACTTGGGCCACCTTGATGCAGTTTTCAAGGAGCTTTCGCGCATCCTCAAGCCCGGCGGGGAGGCTTTCATTGCAGTTCCCTACATCACTAATGCCTATTCGCTTTCGCTGCTGAACTACTCCAAATGGCACAACCACCCGCACATCGGGTTCATCCACGACAGTTTCGACGCGCTTGCAAAGGCCGCAGGCCTGCAAGTCGTAAGGCGCAGGATAATGTTCGCCCGGCCCTACCGGCTGCTCGGCCTAGCGTGGCTATTTAATACGTTTCCCAACATATACGAACACTATTTCCTCTTCATGTTCCCGGCTTACGAGCTTCGCGTGTGGGTGGCTAAAAAGCCGGGCGGGAAGGCTGCGGAATACCACCATTAGGCCATCTGATGGGGTCGGGGGGGCTTTAGGGAATAAGGCCGTTAGTCCAGCAGACCTGAGGGCGCTTGTTGGCGCCTTATGGGGGATTGTAAGTTTGCGTGGGTTTGTGGTGGGTTAGTTGGTTGACGTCCTTGCTTTCATAGTCTCGCTGCTTGTCTACTTCATTCCCGGAGTGGCGTTTTCCTTCGCATTGTTCAAGGGAGTTTCCTTCAACAAGCTTGAAAAAGCGCTTTTGGGGCTTTTCTTCAGCCTGGTTGCAGTTCCGCTGCTTGAGATAGTGGAGTTCGTATTGCTTGGCATCAAGTTCTCGCCCGCCCTCGTAATGGCCAACTGGCTGCTTTTCCTCATAATCTCGCTTGGCTTGCTTGCCTGGCAGGGAGTGCTTTCACTTGATTCCCTGCGCGGCCTGCGCATGCCGCAAATGCCGCAAAAATTCGAGTTTGACTGGCAAAAGCACAAGGGCCTGGTTGTTCAGCTGGTGCTTCTTGCAATAATGGGATTTGGCTTTTGGGCGCGCTTTGCAACCTCGTGGACGCCGAGCTTCTTTGAGTTCGACCCGTACTACTACAACCACGTGACGGAAATAATCTACAAGACGGGCGCAATCCCGCTGAACAGCGACGAGGTTTACTTCCCGCAATTCAAGCACAACCGCGTTTACCCGCTTGTGAACTACCTTGGGGCGAGCGTCTATTCAATCTACCACGCGATTGCCGGCGGGCAGTTTGTCAAGCCCGACTTCACACTAGTCCTGCAGTTCTACCCGCCGCTTGTAGGCGTTCTTATGGCATTCCTCGCGTACCTGCTGTTCAAGGAAATTTCAAACGAGTACATTGGCTTGGTTGCGGCAGCCATCTTTGCCATGACCTCCCAGCTGATTTCAAAATTCGCCGCTGGCGAGACGCTTTTCCAGCCGTGGGGAGTATTCGCCGCAATGTGGGTGTTTGTGGCAGTAGCGCTTCTGCTCTATCGCAAGAGCAACCGCCTGGGGCTGTTCGCGGGAACTGCAATGGTCGCCTCCACGCTCGGCTCTGCCCAACAGGTGTGGCCGACGATGGTGGTTCTCGCATTCCTTTTCCTGCACTCAATTGCCTTGTTCCTCAAGCGCGAGCTTGACCTCAAGGCCATAACAATGTACTGCGAGCTCGTGCTGCCGGCTGCGGCAGCGAGCGTGGTGCTTGCGCTTTACGTAGGCGGCGGGCCGCTTGACTGGCTGACGCACCAAAAGCTTCTTCTAACGGCACTTATCGGGGCCGGGCTCTTTTACT
>CAZPDD010000024.1:0-10866 GCA_964585235.1 Microcaldota archaeon
CGGACCCGGCGGGTGTTCGCGGAATTCGGCGACTCGGCAAGGGCAAACCCAGTGCTCGTGCGCACCAACGCTACGATTTCAATTGCCGGCACTGCAAACCTTACGCTGCAAGTAGCATCTTCGACGCCGCTTGTTGCCGGAACGCCTGCAACAGTCATCGTTACGGTGAGTACAGCCGACGGGACTCCCGTGACTGACGCGATTGTGCGCATCAACAACGCGCCTGACTACGCGTCGCCCTTCGGCCCGCAGTACACGGACGGCAGCATCTCGGTTGCAGGCGACGGCTCTGCCGACAAGGGCAAGAATGGACGATACACCTTCAAGTTTACTCCCGTTCGGGGCGGGGCGTTCAACTTCGTTGCAGGCGGGGATGCCGACCCGCGTTTTGCCGAAGCCGACTTGTTTGAAAGCGTTTCGCAAGACAATTTCCTGCGCGCTTCCCCCACTTCGCTTTCGCTTGGCTGTGACGCCGGTTCATTCACGCTAACGAACTTGCTTGATTTCGCGCCCAACGACCAGCCAATCACCGTGGAATTGGAAGTGCCGGATTCGTTCGTGGAATTGCAGGGCTTGACGTGCGAAACCCAGGGCCTCAACCAAGTGTGCGGCATTTTCCTTGACAAACAGGGAAGCGGGCAGGAGAGCAAGGAAATCAAGGTGGTGCCGAAAATAACCGGAACGTCCACCATTTTAGCTGCAGCGGAACCGGCTCCATTCATGTACGCCGCAACTGCGGTCTTGATCACAGTCAATTGCCTGCAGTTACAGCCGAGCTGTACGCTTGCTTTTGACAAACAGTTCGTCAATGGAGGCGCAGGCGGCACGGCAGGCCTTACGGCAACGTTTTCCCACCTTTCCCCCGCCCAGGCGTTCACAGCTTCGCTTAATTGCGGCCAGCCAACTGACTCTCCGCAAGTCGTAAACCTCAACAACGGAGTGGCCACTGCCACCTGTACTTACGCGGCCGTCGGCACGCCCGCCACTTACACGGCAAGCGCATCTACTGGCGGCGCCTCGTGCAACGCGCCAATCACCGTACTGCCGCCGGGCGCAACGCCCCAGTGCGTGCTGCATTACGTTCCCGCCGCCGGCTCTTCGCACGTTCAGCTTCGCGCGGACTTCTTCAACCTGCCGGGAAGCGCAAGCGAGGCGTTCTTCACCTGCTTTAATGACGATTCCCCCCACAGCACCGCCCTCTCAAGATCAAATGGCGTGGCAAGCTCTTCCTTCGACTGCGACTACTCGCAACAGCAGGGAAGCGTCTTCAAGGCAAGCGCTGCCGCAAGCACGGCCGAGTGCTTTAACGATACCGTGCAGATTGCAGGAAGCGGCGCGTGCACTGTCGGAAACGAGCAAGTTGCCTTCGGCGCGTGCTCGCAAACCATTCCCTGGGACCGCTGCGACAACACACCTTCCCAGCCCGCACTTGTGACTGACGGAAGCTGCTGCGGCACAGTACTTGGCGCAGGCTACAGGTTCACAACGACTTCCGACGGCAGGCCATTCTGCGAAAAAATCACGCAGCACAACTTCTGCGCCGAAAGCGCACAATGCATCAGTGAGCAGGGAAGCGGAACCAACGAATGCAGCGCAACTCAAACCTGCCCCTCAACGCCTTTCTACCACACTTGCCAAAACTTTGCATGCACGCTTGTGCAAGGCGTGCGACCGGCCGGACTTCTCGATTGCTCTTCAAACGACAACTGCAAAGTGGGTTTCATCCATGCCTACTGCTCGCAAAATCAACAGTGCATCACGGAAGCAGGCAGGGGCGCTAATGAATGCAGTTCAACCCAAGCCTGCCCCCCAACGCCCTTCTACCACACTTGCCAAAACCAAGCATGCACGCTGGTGCAAGGAACCCGGCCCGCCAACACTCCCGACTGCACGTCAAACGAGCAATGCGCGCCGCCCATTCCAACCCACTCCGTTTGCGACAACAGCCAGTGCGTGGTTGTAAACGGCATCGGCCGCGACCAGTGCAGCCTTAGCAACGGAAACGCCGATTGCACGGGCAAGACCGCCGCCTGTTCCAATGGACAATGCATTGCTGTTACGGGCACCGGGCCTGCGGCTTGCAATACGGACGGCCAGTGCGTTGGCGGCGGTTCGCATTCAATGTGCTCCGAGAATATGTGCATCGCAGCTGCTGGCTCCGGCAGTACAACGAGCCAGTGCAGCGCGGCAAACGGGAATGCCGATTGCGTGGGCAAGACTTCAGCCTGCGTCAACGGCCAGTGCGTGCAGGTGAATGGCAACGGACCGGCCACTTGCCAAACTAATTCCCAATGCGTTCCAGTCTCGTGCGGCGGCGTTGCGTCGGAAGGCCAGTGCGGCTTCAACGCAAACACTCCGCTGCCGCTCCGCTGCACGAACGGCAACCTCGCAAGCGACACTACCTGCTGCTCTGCAGCATCCGGGTATTCCTACTCCGACCAGTTCAAGGCCTGCATCCAACCGCCCAACCAAGGCGCCTGCGTAGTTACAAGCGGAAGCGCAAGGTCGGTCACCACTTACGGCCAGTGCTCAACCGACTTTACGGGCCTGCGCTGCACGGGCGACCCCGCCTCCCCCGTGCTTAAGGGAGACAACTCCTGCTGCTCTACAGGAACGGCTTATAGCGCAAATGCTAATGCCTGCGTTCCCACTGGCAGCGGCGGCAGCTCGTGCACGCCCTTTGCCGACGCTTCCCGCAACAACTGCCTGCTGCCCAATTCGCAGGGAGTGCCTTCGCCCTTCACCTGCACCAATGGGGCACAGCAAAACGCGCCAACCTGCTGCTCAACCGGCGTGTTCAACGGCAAGCAATACCGTGCAAGCGACGACGGCAGCCTCTGCGTGCAGGTGCCGGCAAGCGAGGTTGAGCCGCAGTGCGACTTCGAAGTCGCAAGCTATTCCCGCGCTGCAGACAAGGACTCGGGCACCTTCAGCGCAAGCGCATTGCTTGCAAACGCCTTTGTCGGCGGCAAGGCCAAGTTCGAGTACTCTTGCGACAACAGCGTGCAGCAGCTGAAAACGCAGACTATGAACGTGCCGCCAGTTGGCTCTAACGCGGGCGTTTCCTTCTCGTGCGACTACCTGCGGCAAGTCGTTTCATACAACGTCGCGCCCTTCAGCCAGGTCACTTTAACTAATTTGGTGGGCCAGAAGGCGGTGCAGTGTTCGCTTAACATTCCGCCTGCAATTACGCAGGCTGGCATCATCAATGCACAAAACGGCCAGCTGCAGATTCCCGGAACTGGAATAGGCGGCGTTGCGTTCACTGCACAAGAGCTTGTGGGCAGCACGCTTTTCCAGCAATTGCCGCAAACGCCCCTTGGCCCTATCACGGGCCTGCTCATCAAAGTCACCGCGACGACGCTGCCACAGGGCGTTGCCGCCTCCGACACGAAGCTCTACCTCGTTTGCGACGCAAACGGCCAACCAACCACGATGGCGCTTTCGCAGACAGAGGACAGCACGTGGACGGGCACTTGCGACTATTCAACGCCAGCTGGAGCGTTCTTCCCCGTCACGCACACTCCCCGCGTCCTTTTCCAGATACAGGCAACTGGTGCAAGCGGCACGGTGTTGCTCCCGCCGGTTGCGCTTGGCATTCCCGCCGCGCTCGCGCCAATCAAGGAATTTGCTTCTCCAATTGCCAAGGGCTTTGTGCAGTCGGGCACGCTCACTTACGTCGTCACCAAGGCGCCGACTCCCGACAACCAACGTCTTGGAGTGACGCTCACCGCGCTTTTCGAAGGCATCCCGGCAGGGCCGCAGCAATTTACTATTGACTGCGGCGACGGAAGCGGACCCGGACAAATAACTGCAACCGCCGATGCGCAGGGGCGCGCGTCCGTAAAGTTCGACTGCGCCTACGGCCCCGTGCCCCAGTCGGGCACCCTGCGGACGCAAACCGCCGGCTCAAGCGCGGCAACCCAGCAGCTTCCGCAGGCATCTGACTTCAACGTCAAGGCTTCCTTTGCATTCGCTGCAGTTCGCTCGGGTGCGTTCGTTTCCGACAAGGCAGAGTCAACTACAACGGTTGCCTACGCGCCAGCTGGCTCGGCTCCCGCGTGCACAATTGGCAACTTGCCCGCAAACAAGCTCATTGTCGGCGACCCGGGCCAAAACGGCTTCGCGCCCCAAGTTAAGATTATTGGCCTCGTTGCTGCGCCAAAAACAGTTCAAGTGGACTGCGGCAACGGCCAGACAATTGCAACCAGCATTCAGACAACAAGCGGCGCGGGCAGCTCGCTTTCAACAACCGCAACTGCCAAGAGCCCGTGCACTTTCGACTTCTCCTCGCTCCAGTCAAACGGCGTTACGGCGGAAGTGGCAAGCGCGACTTTGCGCGTGCTCGTGGATGGTAATGAATGTGAAATTGCCGGTGGGGCTGACGTGAGCCTGGCCGCAAGCGCGGGCGTGCCGGTGTTCACTTGCGACGGCCTTCCCGACCAGTTCAGCCAAGCAACCGCGCCTACGATTGACACGCGCAACGGGGCAACTGGCGCGCTGCCAACTGGCGGAAAGAACGCAATTGCAACCTTCACGCCTCACGTCACCACCAGCCAGCCGGTTCGCGGCGCGACTTTCACGGCTAAGATTGACTGCGGCGTGGTGGGCGGCCAGCAGCAGACTGTTGACTTGGCGGATGACGGCACTGGAACGCAGTTCTTCGCAGCAAGCTCTTCTACATGCGAATTCGCGCCTTCCGACGTTGCAAAGACGCGCGTAATCAAGGCAACCGTCTACCGCAACACTGGCGGCGTTACCAAGCTAGTTGGGCCGTTCTCCTGCCCTGCGCTTTCCCAAGCGGCGACTCCGGCAACTGCCATCGCCGACCAGTTCGCCGCGTGCAAGGGCGGTATCCTGCTGCCGATGCTCTTGCTTCAGTCGTTCGGCGGCAGCCAGCCTTCTGACGTGTACGAACAGGCCGACCGCGGGGCTACTCTTGACGCGCAGGCGGGTTACCTCGCCTCGCAAGGAAAGCAGATTGTGCTAAGCGCAAGCGGGCAATTCGTTGCAACCGACCAGAGCATACTTTCGCAAGACGTTTACTACAGCGACTTGTTCGGCTCTACCACGACGGTCGCAGTCCGGCTCTTCAACCAAGGAACGCGGACAGAACGGTTCCAAGTGTTTGGCGACAACTGCCTTATTCCAAAAGGCACCAGCGCGGCGAACTTGAACGCAAACGGGCAGAACCAATTCACCGTAGGAGCGGGCAAGCCAGAGACGTTGTTCTTCACGCTCAATGACCAGTTGCCCACGTGCATCCAGAACAACAAGCAACTGGTTGAAAACTTTGCGTGGATGTCAGCGGCAGGCCAGCAATACCTTCAGCTAAAGGTCAACGTGCACGTAATGCCAGCTGACGCTTCCTTGAAAATGGCCTTTGCGCCAACGGCAATCACTTTCCGCAAGGACAACGCCAACCAGCCGGTAGTAATATCGAACAACCTGCGCAACGCACCGCTTGGGGTTGGCGGCGCAAGCATCCAACCGCAGCAAAGCGGGCTTTACCTCCTGCCCCCCTTAACTACAATAACGCCAGTGGTACAAGGCATCAAGCAGGGGCAAATACCTACCAACACTCCGACTCAAGTTGCACTTGATCCAAGCCTCAATCAATTAAAGAGCTTCGACGTCATCGGCAACTTGAAGACAAGCGCTTCTGCTGCCGCTGATTGCAGTGGAAACGACTTCTGCGATAGCGGCGCGCTGGGAGCTTCAACTACCGACTTGCAGAACAAGCTTACAGCTTCCCTCAAGCAAATGCAAACGGCGAAGGCGTCGGCGCCGGTTCTTCCGCCCCAGCAATACCCGGCATACCTCGCGCCGCAAATGATGAACCAGATGCAGTCGGGCTTGGGTAACTTCCAGCGCAGCGGCGGCTTTTCAAACAGCTTCTTCAACTCGCCGGCCGCCCTGCTCGCGTTCGGCGGGGGCGGTTTTGGCGGCGGCATTTCCCAGCAGGACTCTTGTTCGGCGATGATGATGTGCGTCATCATGATGCAGGGGATGCTCGCGTCGCAGGCGAAGAGAAACGGCGGTTCTGTTGAGACAATTGCGCAATTCCTTCCCATCGTCTTCTGCTCCAACCCCGCGGTGCAAAAGTCAATCTCAAAGGGCGACGCCAGCGCCTTTACGCAAATCTTCCTGCTCTCTGAAATACTCAAGTACGTCAACGGGCACAACACGAACGCCCCAAGCAGCCAGAAGACGCTCTCGCCCGTGTTCGCGCCGCAACAACTGCAGCCGCAGCAATTGGGTACGAGCGGGACGGCCGTGTTCCCCGTGAGGGCAGTTCCATCCGACGCCACCCAACAAGGCGCCTTGCAGGCGTTGAAATGCTCCGCGGACAGCACCAGCCTCGGGGTAACGTGCCAGCAAAGGCCGTACGAGATTGCCAACTTGCCTGCGGTTAGTTCAGTGCAGCAGATAGGCCTGAAGGGCGACTCGAGCCAGTATGCGACAATCGGCACCGGCCACGAAGGTTTCCCATACGTCGACCAGAATGGAAATGTCGCATTCGACAAGGGCGTGCCCAACCTTTACACGATGGGCAAATATGGAGTGAAAAGTCGTTCCATTGGCGGCCGTTTGGAAATTAAACAGTGCGTATTCAAATGGAACGGCAACCAGATAGAACCAGAGTCGACAACTTCAACTAGCGATTGCAACGTGGTTAAAACTTCGGTCGACGATAGCGTCAACGACTGCGGGACAAACCAAGCATGCGTCATCATAAAAACTTCTGACAGGAGGGTGTTTGTTGCGGCCATTAAGGCCAAGGCAGACCAGGCGGATGGCGCTTATTCAGACGCCGTAGTTGAAAGTGCAACTGCTTCCGTTAACTTGAACGACATTGCCGACAGGTTTATTTCCTTCCTTGCCGACGGGTCGGACAGTGGCGCAAAGCTAGCTTCATTCCTTAAACCACTGCCAGGCGATACCAATAGTGCTTGCACAATCAAATCCAAGGACTCGAATACGCTCTTATTCTTCTGTCCAGTAAGTAGAACTGCTTTGGCTGCTGAAACGGCGACCGCCGCCACTTCAACTAGCACGACCACTCCCCCTGCGTCGCCAACAAACCAGAATGCATTAACGCCGCTTCCGATAATAATTACAATGCCCAATGGTTCGATAAAGCCTTGGCACGTTATTCAGGTTGGACTCGTAGGCACTGCCACTGCTCCAACTAAAATCAAGTTGCAAGAAATTATGGGGACGCTCATCCTTTGCAGCGCAACTCCGAACGGGCCATTTACCAATACTAACTGCAACTCCCTGCCTTCTTCAGGAAGCGTATACTTAATTTTTGAAACCAAGTCAAACGCAGTTGTCCAGTTGAAAGCAACGACGCCCGACCTTGGCACGCTTTCATTTTCTACCACGGCAGTTGGCACAATTCCCTTGGGGCTAAGCAGCTATGTTTTGCTTACGGCACCAAATGCTCCCTCATTTAGCGCTAATCCCGGCACTTACCGGACTGGCTCTACTGCTTCGTTCACCATAATGCCGATTGGCGGCTATGCCGGCAAGGTTTATGCAAAAATGACTGGGAGTAATGCTGACGCAGGAGATACTGGCACTATCGAGCTTTTGCCAAGCGGCAGCCCTATTGCAAGTACGCCATTCAGTTTGACTGCGGCTCAGACGCAGCAATTCGATGTCGTGATTTTCACCGACGAATTCGGAAACGGCGTCCCCGTCAAACAGATAGCATCGACTAGCGTGCCGCCATCAACAACAGTAACTTTAACGGATCAGCAGAAGTGTGACGCAGCACTGCAAGGAACCGTCCAAACAGTAAGGCAACGGCTAGTTGGCAATACGAACTCGTATGATGCAGGGTCGGGGCTGATTACCTTAAACAATGCTTATTCCGACCCGCTGATAGTCAGCATCAGGAAGGTAGGTACTGACGCCGGCTGGCCAGGCATCGTAAAGAGAAGCGATGGAACTTCCCAACAGCTCCCAATAAAAGACATAGGCCTGAATCAGGGCGATTCAGTACAGGCCCAAAATGTTTTGCCCAACGCACTCTACTTCGCATTTGCCAGGCCGGGCGTATGTCACGAAGGCGGAAGCGGCATTGGAAGTCACTTGCGTTTTTGGATCGACGCCCGCACACAAAAGATTACCCCTCAGATATGCCGGTATTCCGCAGACCTAAAAGCTGCCGGAAAGGTTCCGTTCAACTGCGCTTAATTAGAGACTTTCCAATTGGTTTCCCCCCGCGCTTTATAACTTTTTCACTCCATTAATTCTTGGCTCTTGCGAGCTTCCGGTGGGTTGTTTTTGGAGCTTCCGAACCCTTATTTGAGGAAAGATTTGCGGGCGTACATGGTAGTGCCCCTAGCCCTTGCCTTACTCGGCCTGTTCTTCGCCTTCGTTTCGCCGGGCCTTCACCGGGGCATTGACCTGCGCGGCGGGCTTCTAATAACACTTCAGTCAAGCGCGCCAATTGACGCTCCAGCCGTGCAAGCAGAGTTGTCAAAATTCAGCCCGAGCGTCGAAGTCCGTTCAGTCTCCTCCCCCGGAGGCGGCACAGGCCTTGAAATCGAGCTTGAAAACAATCCCGTCCTAGAAAAGGCCGACGAGGACGCAAGGGCCCTTTCAGAGCTTGACAGCCAGCTCAGCCAGGCGGAACTCGCCGCCGGCGGCACGAACGCAACCCAAGAACCGGTTTCCCTCACTTCCCTGCGCAAGCAAGTGCTTGACAAGGCCGGTGCCATCTTGAAGGAAGTCGGCTCAAGCGCTTCGGTTCCAAGCGACGCGCACGCGGCAGTAGAGCTTACCCTTTCGGAAGTGTCGGCGGCAAAGCAGCGCTACCGCGCCGAGATTATAGCCGCAATCAAGAGGCACGTGTCAACCGACAACATAAGTTACCAGGAAGTCGGCTCGACTTTAAGCAAGTTCTTCCTCTCAAAGACGCAGGAAGTCGTTGCAGTTTCCTTCCTGTTGTCCGGCATCGTCGTCTTCATTGTCTTCCGCACTTTCGTGCCAAGCCTCGCAGTCATTCTGGGGGCAGTTGCGGATGTCAGCATGACGGTTGGCGTGATGGCGCTCTTGCGCGTTCCACTTACGCTTGCAAGCATAGCCACCCTCCTGATGCTGGTTGGCTTTTCGCTCGACACCGACGTGATGCTTTCGATGCGCGTGCTGAAGCGCAAAGAAGGTACGCCCGAGACTAGGGCGTTTGAGGCGATGAAAACCGGCTTTTTGATGAACCTGACCACAATAGGCGCTTTTGGCGCGCTTTTGGTCATTTCAAAGATGTTCCAAATAGGCACTTACGAGCAGATTGGCACGGTTGCGGTAATCGGCGGGTTTGCAGACTTCATTGCAACGTGGCTGTTGAACGCCTCGCTCATCCTCGGCTATGCGAGAAAGAAGGAAGGGCAGTAAAATGGTAAACTACTCGGCATTGCTTGCCAACAGGCGCATTCAAGTCCTTCTGGTAGTAGTTGCCATATCGCTTTACGCGGTATTCCTCCGCGGCCCCGCGCCAGGGCAGTTGAGCGTGAATTTGGGCATTGAGTTTGTCGGCGGCGTGCGCATTCCCGTGCTGCTTGAGCACAGCGTTGACGCAACTACGATGGACACGATGGTTGAGACCATCAAGCTGCGCATCAACAAGTTCGGCCTCAGCCAAGCGGTCGTGCGGCCGGTTGGAAGCAACCAAATCCTTGTTGAAATCCCGCGCGCCGACGAGGGCGTCATACAAAACGTCGAATCGTTGTTGAAGGAACAAGGAAAGTTCGAGGCGGTGATTGACGGAAAACAGGCGCTTGCGGGCGGGGACATACTCACCAATGCTGTTGGGGGCGCAAGCAATGAGGGCGTGACTGAAGCTGACGGGCAAGTCGCGTGGCACATTGGCTTTGCAGCCTCTCGTGCCGGCGCCGACCGCTTTGCGCAAGCGGCGCTTGGAAAAGCATACTTCCCAGTCTACATGTTCCTTGACCGGCCAAGCAACGCAACGGTCATCATCGAGCGGAATTGGTACAACAACACTGCCGACTTTGCCCTCATCAGCAAGGCTTTGACGGACGCAACCCGCAAGCAAGGAGACGACATCAACCTCGTGTTTGCCGAGGACTTGGCAGGCAACAGCACGGATTCGTTTGCATCGTCCAACACGGTTGTTGCCGACGACAAGCTTGCAGCCGACCACCCGTTGGTTTACTTCTCACTGCTAAAAGCGGGCTTTTCCCAGACGCCCAACGAGACTACGGGAGGCAAGCGGCTTGTTTTGCGGCCGCGCGACGACATGATTTCACGCACTTACGTCACGGAACAGCGGGAGGTAGTGGCAAGCGAATGGCGCGCAATCGGCCTGCTTTCGGCACCCACCCTCTCGCCCGGCTTGGCCAACGGCTTTGTCTCGCAATTCTACCAAGTGACCGGCAGCGGCCGAGGTAGCACGGTGGAGGAACAGCGCGCGAGCGCAATTAACGAGATAAAGACGCTCAAAAGCGTGATCAGCGGCGGACGGCTGCCCGTAAGCACGTTCATCGGCTCGAGCTACAGCGTCGCGCCCCAGCTTGGAAGGCAGTTCCTCGTATACAGCGCGCTTGGCGTCATCCTCAGCGCCGCAATCGTCGCCGCGCTCATCGTGCTTCGCTACCGCACGCTGCTCTTGGTCGTGCCAATTGTGCTCATCAACCTCGTCGAAATGCTCATCACGCTTGCAATAGTCGGCACTTTCGGCACTGTTGACCTTGCGGCAATGGCCGGCATCATCACGCTCATCGGAACGGGCGTCGACGACCAGATTATCATCACCGACGACCTGCAGAGAAAGCGGCGCGGCGGACACGACGGCCGCGAGTTTCTTGTAGTGCACGGTGTAGATGTCGGACGGAT
>CAZPDD010000025.1:0-10715 GCA_964585235.1 Microcaldota archaeon
TTTCAAGCCCCTCGCGGCCGGCCGTCAGGCGTTTTCTCGGCCCTCCCGCGTGGTTTTCCAAAGACGGCCTCGAGTTTTCCCGCGTCCACTCAAAGGCCGTCCGCGGGCCTTACATCATCGGGGAACGCCTTGCCGCGGAGGAAAAACGCGAGCCAACGCACGCAGGCGTCTTTCTAAAGCAGCTAATCGCCTCGCCCAAGGGAATTGCGGTTGGCAAGCACCTGCTGCCCGCCTGGCGGCGCAGCCAACTGCTTGAGGGCAAGAAGATAACAGCTGCGATGGACGAGGGCGAGCTGCGCCAGTTCGGCCGCTTCATTTTCAAAAAAGCGATTTGGTTTGGTTGAAGATGCCGTTAAACCCGCATGAAATAATGCGAAAAGTATCGCTTTTGCATACGCGGGGAAAAACAATTCCCATAGGCGTGCGTGAGGGGCTCACAAGAAGTTTTTGGATTCGTTCCCCTACTTTTGAAAATCCCCCTTGGCGCCAACCGCATTTGTCTCTTCTTAAGAGAACAGGCGAAGGCGGCGCAGTTGCAGAATTCAAATACCCTTATCTCCTAACCGACGCAAAACTCTATAGTATTATGGGCGCGGGTGTTTCAAAAATACAAAGAGTGATTCGTGGCTTTACTCCGAAAGACAAACTGCTTGTCTTTTATCCGTCGGCTGAGCACGGGCCAATCTTCGCATCAAGTTCCGAGCAACTATACGGCCGTTCTCCCGGCAGGTTTCTACCAGGTTCTGTAAGCAGTCTGTGCTATGCCGAAGGCTCCGATAACAAATACGTCATTAGGTGGGCGCAAGGCAGTTATGCAATAGGAACGCCCGACGAGATGTCGAAATCCCTTCATTTTGAATACGAAAAGAGTTTCGACCACCTTTTCGACGAGCTTTTCCGTCGAGCAAAGGCAGAAGAAAAAGGCGTCGAATGGGAAACTGACCACAATCGTAAAACTGGCGTCAACGCATTCAAGCGAATAGCCAGAAAGCACGGCTATGTTGTGACTCATCGGGACGATATTCGTTCAGTAAATCCGCCAAGAATTTTTTCTGCCAGACTTCCCTCAAATCATTAGCGTCATTTGCAGCTGAATGAGCTTATTCGACCAGTTCTTCCATCGTGCTCTTGTCGCCGCGGTCCTTGTCGCGTTCGGTGCGGTAGACCTTTGCGTTCGCAGCCTCGCGAAGCGCCTCGTCGTGCGTTATCACGAAGACTTGCTCGACTATCTGCGGCACGGTGTCGCGAAGTGCGCGCGCAAGCGCCTGCACGCCGTTGGCGTCAAGGTTGTGGGTTGGCTCGTCGAGAATGAGCCAACTCAAGGACGGGGCGAGAACTACTGCGAACGAGATGCGCAGGCTCAAGGCCGCGCACGCCCGCTCGCCGCCTGAGGCGTTTTCGACGCTAATCCAGCTTCCGTCAATTGTCTGGAGCGTCAGCTCGTAATCGTCCTCGCCTGCGCTCAGCCTCAGCGCGGGATAATCGCCGTAGGGATAGACTGTTTTCCACAGTTCCGCAAGCGCGCCGTTGATGCTTTGCACGAGCTCGGTGCGCAGCATCGCCTGCGTCTCGGCAAGAGCCTCCTGGAACTTCGTCACGCCGATTGTTTTTTTCTCAAGCTTCCTGACTTTCTCAAGCCGCTGCTTGGCAGCCTCGTGCTTCTGCTTCAGTTCCGCCAACAACCTGCTTTTTTCAGCCAGCCTCTGCCCGCCCGTCTTCAAGTCATTCGCCAGTCCGGCGTTCTCCCGCTCGAGGGCCAAAAGCCTTTCCCTCAAGGCCGCAAGTTCGGTTGCGTTGAAGTTTATTTGCTTCAGCTTCGCTTCAAGCACAGCCAGGTTCTTGTTTTCCTCCGCGATTTTCGCAACCATCGACGCGTGCTCGCGCGCTTTTTCAAGCTCGCGCAGCTTCACTTCAAGCGCGGCCTTGCGCTCCACGCTGTAAGACTGTGAAAGCCGGCTCACTTCCTGCCTGGCGGCCTGCGCTCTAGCCTCAAGCTCGCCAAGCTGCTTGCCTGCAGCCTCGTGCTCGGCAGCACCCGCAAGCTGTTTTGCAATGCCCGCGAGCTTCGCTTCCGCTTCAGAGGCGCTTTTCTCCGCCTGCGCAGCCGCCTGCTGCATTTGCATCATGCGTTCTTTCACCGCCCGGACTTCGGACTCGAAAACGCTTTTCCTGTTTGCAAGCGGCTCGAGGAAGGAAGTTTTCTGACCGATTTCCAAAAGCGCTTTTCCCGCTTGGGAAAGTTGGGCGAGCTTCGCCCGCTCGCCTTCAAGCCCCTGCTGCAAGGAGGAAGCCTCTGCGCTCGCCTGCTGCATTTGCGCCGCGCGTTCTTCCAAAAACTTTTTCTTGTGCTCTTCGTCAAGCGCGGTCCCGCACACGGGACAGGCGGTGTGCGCGTTTCCAAGTGCCTCAGTCATTTCGCGAAGCTCAACAAGCCGGGCGTTTAGCGCGCCAAGCCGGCCGGTCAGCTGCTTTTCACCCGCCGCAACGGCGGATTCCTCGCCTAGGCCCGCGATTTTCTCCCGCAATTCCGCCGCTTGCCTCGTGCATTCCGCGAGTTGTTTTTCCGCCTCTGCCGCCTGTCTCAGCTCTTGTTCCAAGTCGGTTTCGCGCTGCGAGTCTGCGGCGGTTGCCGAAAACGCGTGTTTGGCCGCCTCGCGGGCTTGCGCAAGCGCAACGCGGTTGTGTTTCTCCTCTTCAAAAAGCTTTTCGGCAGACAATCCTGCGAATTGCGCCAAGGCAGCGGCGCGTTTTTCAGCCCCGGACTTCTCGCCTTCAAGCTTGTCAAGGACGGCTTTTGCCACTGAAAGCTGGCCTTCCGCCTGCTGCAGCTGGCGCAGGGAATTTTCCGCAATTGTTTTTTCCGCCTCGATTTCCAAAGGCGAGTACGGCCTGCTCAGCTGCCTGCCAATCGCCTCGGCAATTTCCTGGCCGGTTTTCACCGCCGACTGGACGGACGCAAGCTGCTTGCTTGCCTCGTTGTGCTCGCGTTGCGCAACCTCAAGCTCCTTGCTCGTGCGCGAGGCGTTCTCGAGTTCCTTGGCCTTTTCCGCGAGTTTTTTCCCGTTTTCAGAATTGCCTTTCTCAAGCCCCGCGACTTCCGCTTCTGTTTGCCCGACTTCGCGCTCGACTTTCTGCCAGTCCATTCCCTGCAAAAAGCCCTCTTCCGCCTGCTTCAGGGCCTTGAGCTTGTTCGCAAGGGCAGCTGCGTTACCGCGCGCCGCTTCCAGCCGGTCGATTCCAAGAAGCTCGTCAATCTGCTTTTTCCGCTCGCCCTTGCCAAGCGTGAGGAAATAGTCGATGCGATTTTGCTCGCTGTAAATCGCCCGCGTGAAAAGCTCGTAATCGGCCTTGAGTATCTTCTCGACGTTTTCGGTGACGCGCTCGCTGCCGGTTTCCATCATCTTGCCGCCTGCGCGAAGGTATGCGCTTGCCGCGCCTTCCTTGACCTGCCGCTCTACGCTGTAATTCGCCCCGCCTGCGTCAAACCACAGCTCGACGCTAGCTTCCGAATATTTCGTAGGCCGCTGCATCACCACGTCGGCGAGCTTGAGGCGCTTGCCCTTCAGCGCAGGGAAAGTGCCGAAGAGCGCGAAGCAAATGGCATCCATCGCGCTTGACTTGCCGCTGCCCATCGCGCCAACAAGAAGGTTGGTTCCCTTGCCAAAGCTGACTTCAGTCAGCTCGTGGCTCTTCCAGTGCCTCATGCGCAGTTGGGTAATCACGACTACGTTAGGGGAACAAACTCTTTTTTAATAACGGGGTGGAAAAGTTCCTGACACAAGGGGGTGGGGGTAGATGAGAGTATTGTCGGAATGGGAGCGCAAGGACGACGATGACGACGCTTCAGAAGAGGCGGACGACGGCAACGGGGATGGCGATGGAGGCGGCGATGGAGACGGCGATGGGGACGGTGGCGGGGATGGCGATGGAGGCGGCGATGGGGACGGCGGGGATGGCGCCGGCGCGGAAGGGGATTCGGGCGGGTAGTGGTTTATTTTTCCCGCCTTAAGCATTCCTTCATGCCGCCGTCTTCCAAACCGCGCTTTCTCGCAGACGCGATGCTCAAGAACGTGGTGCGCTGGCTGCGGCTGCTTGCAGTTGACTGCGAGTTTGCCGGCGACTTGGGCCTTGGAGAGGACGAGGAGATACTCAAATACGCGCTCAAGTCTCGGCGCATCCTCCTTACAAGCGACGCGCAATTGCACGCCCGCGGCCGCAGCCTAGTCAAGTGCCTTTTCCTGCCGCAAGCAGCGGGTGGAGAGGCAGCTTATCCTGATTGCACGGGAGTACGGCGTCAAATTCGGCAAGCCCCAGTCAACTTGCCCCCTGTGCGGCGGGAAAATAGCTGCGGTAAGGAAAAAAAGCGAAATCCGCGGGAAAGTCTTCCCCCGCGTGTACTTCGAGCACCGCAGGTTCTGGCAGTGCCGTCGCTGCAAACAAATTTACTGGAAGGGCTCGCACTGGCCGCAAATACAAAAGTCGGTGATGAAAATACGGGAAATTGTCGGGAAATTAGACTAGCCCGACTTCGTCGACTTGGCAGCTGCTGACTCCTGCGAGGGCGCTGACTTCCTCCTCGAAGTCGCGGCCTTCGCTGTCCTGCGAGTTGAAGCTCGCCTGGATTATTTTAGCCCCGAAAACGTAGTCGGCAACCTGCGCCTTGACGCACCCGTTGACTGACTTGACTTTTTCCAAAAGCGCCTCAAGGTCCACGCCTTCGTCGGGAAAGACTTTGAGGACAGTGACTACCAAACCCATTTTTTCACCTAAGTTTTTTTCTCAAACTTTTCCTGCTTCAGCTTCCTGCTCGCAAGCCTGCCGCGGCCGTAAGCCGGGCAGCGAACTACCAGCCCATAGCCGATGCGCTTGAGCCTCTCTTCCATCCCATTGTCCTGGTCGTGGCCAAGTACAATCATGTCGGGCTTGACCTTGCGCACGCTTTGCAGGAAGTCGACAGGATGGCCCAAAAGCGCGCGGTCCACCTGCCGCAGGCTTTTAACAAGCTTGAGCCGCTCTACCTCGCTATGCAAAGGTGGTTTTCCCTTGGCTTTCTTTACGTTCGCGTCGCGCGCGACGATGACGTGCAGGACGGTGCTTTTGCGCCTTAGTTTCTTCTGCAGCTCCGTTCCTTTTTTACGCGCGAACTCGAAGAGACGCAGGTGGCCTGCGTGCAGGCCGTCGAAAGTGCCGGCTACAAAGACAGTGACTTTGTCGTGGCCTTTCGTCAAGTGGGAAAGTCGCCTCTCACGGGCCGGTGAAGCCGCAGGCGCCGCACGTGTACGGGTTTTCGTTTTCCTTGCAGCTCTTGCACCTTACTATCGTGCTTCCGGAGCACGAGGGACTTGGGCACGGGAAGGAAACGAGCTCGTAGTCGGTGCGGCCGCAGCTCTTGCACACATTGTTTTTCTTAGACATCGCAAAAATCACTCCCGCTTGTAAAAGCAGTGAATTAAATTGAGCCCACGAATGGCTTTTATGCCTTTTGGCCAGAGGTTGCCTTTGAGCTGTCCTTGGGCATTCTATACTGTTGCATATGCCTTTCCCATCCAACGGGGTTGAAGGCCTTGGGGCTCATGACCTTTGCATATTTGAATCCTGCATTAACCATACTTTCGTGGGCAGTCCGTACGCAGTCGTGTCTATATTCGCCGAACACGTGAACGGGCAGCGTCGACAGTCTTCCGACTTTTCGGGCCAACAAGTTTTCTTTAAGCCACTTGCCGGAATCCTTTTCGCCTATTTCTGTCACTACGACTCTGGTTCTTGATAGGGCTTGCAGGCGATTCAACAACTTCCGTTGTTGATTTCTCCCGTGCGCAAACAAAATCCGGGCTATGTGCGTCGGAATTCCAAATTCTCGGTTAAGGTCAAATATAGCCGAGTTTTCGATATCGTGATAGTTGCTTTTTATCACAACAACTTCCGACCCTTTTTTCCTTAAAGCCCGCCTGATTTCTGACTCGTAAAAAGCGTTGAATGCCTCTGAGCTTAGAGCAATTTGCATCGCGATTTCGTTTCCTTCCAATGCTTTACGCAATTTTTCGGGCAGAGGTGTTTTTCTTGCCTGAGCCGGCGGAAAGGTTTTTTCATCCTCTGGTTTGTAGAGCGGCGTATAGTGGGGGTGAACCAGCACGTACACGCGTGATACTTTCATTGTCTCATCCGTGGGCTGCCTTTTTTTACTTTTAGGTCCCGTAATAAATAGGGTTTTGCTGCTTATTTTAACTGCTGGGGCCATAGTTCAGCCTGGATAAAACGGGAGCTTGCGGATTCAACGCGGTCACCGAGCTTTCCAGACGCGAAAAAGCGGTGGAAGGCGTTGAGGCAGACAGCTTCAGTCCGGGGTTCAAATCCCCGTGGCCCCGCTAAAACCTAGGTTGGTGGAAATTTCCTAGCGATAAATTTCAAAAGCTTTAGTCTCAAGGCTTCATTTTTCTTTTCAGACGTAAGCCCTCGTTCTTTTTTTGAAAGGGCGATAATGCCAATTATTGCTGAAAGCGGAATGGCCCCCATCCTATGAAAGTATGGGCGCCTCTCCTGCGTAGGGTCGTATTGGAACAACCCTCCTTCGTCAAGATACCAGTCCGGGTCACCAAGAAAGCCTTTTCCGCGTTTTTCAGTAGTTCTCGTATCTGTTTGCGCAATATGCCTATCCAAGATGATGAGCGCCGGATCCTTGACCCTGGCTTTACGTCCTGCACCGATCGACCGAAGAATTCGCTCGAAAAACTGGTTATCAGTCAACGCATTGCTTCCTAACTTATCTAGTGATCTCATTGCTTCGTGAATCGTATCGACGCTTACGTCGCGATCCAAAATGAAGTAGGTGTTCGGAACGCTCGTTAGTATTCCGCGGGCCTTAATTGAGGTAATATTTTTTTCTGAAGTGACGTGAAAGCCCAGCCGCAAGTTAGTATGCAGGTGGTCGGCCAATTTAGGGAATCCTGCTACTTCAAACGTCCGTCGGATCGCCATAGTAGATATGTTGGAACGGCGGATAAATATGCTGCTATCAGCGAAGTGACCTCTCCCAGTTTTATTGCCGGCAAGACACTCCCTCCGTGGTTTTTAAGCCTTGCACGACCCTATTTTGCTTATGCGCGAACTTGGCACAGTAATCGCCTCTTTTGAAGGCCCGACGACGATGGCCTTTGACTTTGTAATCACCTCGCCAGACGTGAGGCGGGGGCAGTTCGTCTGCTGCCAAACCGAGTTAGGCACTACAGTTGCGCTTGTTACGGATTTGCAGCGCGCCAACCGCTATTTCGAGCGAGCCGAAAGCGTAAGCGCTTATGAGAAGAGCGCTAAAAGCATTTTCGCCGAGCTGCCAACAGCAGAGTGGGAGTACGTAATTGCAAAGTGCCGCGTCTTCGGCGCCTGGGGCGATCGCGGCCTTGTCCGCTCGACCTTCCCCGCCGCGCCCGGTGCGAAAGTCGTTGCAGCCGAGAACGACTTGCTCAAAAAATTCCTGCAGCTTGACGATGCGGGCCTTGAGCTTGGGGTGATTGCCCAGCACGAGCTGCCCGCGCGCATCAGCCTCACGGGCCTATTGAACAAGCACTTGGGCCTGCTTGGCCTTTCGGGAAGCGGCAAGAGCAACGCCGCCAGCGTCTTGATTGAGGAGCTTCTTGACCGAAAGCCGGAAAACGGCAGGCTCGCAGTTGTTGTCTTTGACGTGCACGGGGAGTACGTTTCCTTCGGCGACCGCCGCCGCAACCCGACTTACGCCGAAAAGACGGTTGTCGTCAACGCCAAGCAACTGCAAGTCGCGTTCCACAAGGTCAAGCCCGGCTTGCTTGCCGAAATCTCGCCGGACATGAGCGCAACGCAAGTCCGCGAGCTCGGCAAGATAATCTCGGCAATGAAGCACGCAATGGGCGAAGGGGAAAAGGCCTACAGCCTGAAAGACGTGATGCAGGCGGTTGTTAATTCCCCGTTGAAGGAAAACGTCAAGTCCCCTCTTCTCTCCTGGCTTAGCGAACTGCGGGGCATGAAGCTCTTCGGCCGCGCCGATTATCCCGGGTTTAAGGAGCTCATCAAGCCCGGCAAGCTCGTTGTCTTTGACCTCAGCGAAATAACCAGCCAGAAAAAAAAGCAGGTTATCGTCGCGTACTTCGCCAAGAAGCTCTTTACCATGCGCCAGCACGGCGTCATCCCGCCAGTCCTCGTGCTTGTTGAGGAGGCGCACAACTTCGCGCGCGAAAAAGCGCCCAAGGGCAGCGCGGTCTCAAAGCACATCATCGAGACAATCGCGCGCGAGGGCCGAAAGTTCGGCTGCTGCCTGTGCCTTGTAAGCCAGCGGCCCGTTCAGTTGAGCACAACTGCCCTCTCGCAACTGAACAGCTTCCTCATCTTCCGCATCACAAACCCGTACGACCTCGACCACATCCAGCGCAGTTGCGAGGCCATTGACGCGGACATTGGCAAGCAAATCACAACTCTGAAAGTCGGCGAGGGAATTCTCTTCGGCGAGGCGGTGAGCCACCCGGTTTTCATGCAAGTGCGCGCACGCCGCACGCTGAAAGGGGCGCAGGGAATGCCGCTTGAGGAAATGGCCCGCAAGTTCGAGGAACACGCGGTCAAGGAAATAACCGCCGAGGACGTTGAAGCTTTCGTGTGATAATTTGATGGAAATGACCAAGGCCGAAAAGCAGGCGATTGACGACGCAACCCTCTCGCGCATCGCGGGGATTTCGCGCCTCAAGCTGTCTGAAGACGAGCGCGAGGCACTGCGAAAAGACCTGAACGGCATTCTCTCGCAATTTTCCCTCATTCGAGAGATAGAGGCGAGGGGCTCGGAGCTTTACTATGTCAAGCCGGGGGAAAGCATCCCCCGCAAGGACGAATCGCAGGAGTGCGCCGAGGCGCCGGCAATCCGTTCCCAGTTTTCGCGCAAAAAAGAGACGGGCGAGATGCTCGCGCCCAAAAGCCTTTGAAATTGTATGCGGGCTGAAAACGCTAAAAGTGGATTGGAAATGATTTCCCCTGATTATACGGCAAACGCCTTGAACGAAATTTCTTCAGGCAAGAAAAGCGCCTCCGAGCGGGTGCGTCATTTTCTTTCCGAGATTGAAAAGCGCGACGGCAAGCTTGGCGCATTTATCGAAGTTTACGACGAGTGGGCGCTTGAGCAGGCGAAAAAAATCGACGGCAAGCTCAAGGCGGGCAAAAAACTGGGCAGCCTCGGCGGCCTCGTCATTGCCGTGAAAAACAGCGTCGCAATCAAGGGCAGGCGGCTCACCTGCGCCTCAAAAATGCTTGAGAACTACGTCTCCCCCTACAACGCAACCGCAATAGGCCGCATCCTAACAGAGGACGGCATCATCATCGGTTCGACCAACCTTGACGAGTTCTGCTGCGGCAGCGACTGCACGAAAAGTGCATTGCAAGTGACTCGCAACCCGGTTGACGAGACCCGCGTGCCTGGCGGAAGCTCGGGCGGAAGCGCAGCTGCTGTTGCAGCCGGTTTTTGCGACCTCACGCTCAGTGAGGACACGGGAGGCAGCATCCGTTGCCCCGCTGCCTTTTGCGGCGTAGCAGGCATCCACCCCACTTACGGCCTTGTTTCCCGCTACGGTGTTTCCGACATGGCGATGAGCTTCGACCAGCTCGGGCCAATCAGCGCAGACGTTTACGGAAGCGCCTTGCTGCTTGACGCAATAAGCGGAGAAGATGAGAAGGACGCGTCTACGACTGGAAGCAAGAAAACCGGCATCGCAAAAGAACTAGACTCGCTTCCAAAAAAGCTCCGAGTTGGAGTGCCCAAGGAGTTTTTCGAAGGCTGTGACGGGGATGTTGAGAAACTGGTGCGGGACAAGATAAGCAAGCTTGAAAGCGAGCACGGCGTGCAAGTCAAGGAATTTTCTTTTCCAGTTCTCAAATATTCCCTCCCAATCTACTACCTGCTCGTTTTCAGCGAGTTTTCAAGCGCGATGCAAAAATACGACGGGCTGAAGTACGGAATGCCGTGGCAGGAGGGGAGCGGGCTTTCGGAAGTGGTGAGCGAAGTGCGCGAGAAAGGATTCGGCCGCGAAGTCAAACGCCGCATTCTCCTAGGCACTTACATAACGACGAAGGAATTCCGCGACGCGTGGTACACCAAGGCGCTAAAAGCGCGCGACGTGCTTAAAAAAGAGTTTGCAAAAGCCTTCAAGGATTTTGACGCGCTTCTCGGGCCGACGATGCCAATGCCTGCGTGGAAAATCGGCGAGAAGCAGACCGACCCGCTTGCAATGTACCTTGCCGACATCCTCACAGTTCCCGCCAACTGCGCGGGCATTCCCGCCGCCTCTGTCAACGCCGGCTTGACAACCAAGGAGAAAATGCCGGTTGGCCTGCAAGTGATGGGGCCGTGGGGCGGTGACGAACTGGTGCTAAAAGTTGCCGCCGCGGCGGAAAAGGTGTGAAAAATGCAGGAAGGTCCACAACAGCACGCGGGTGAAACGCCGGCGGGCCTTGGCCCCTTGCGCAAGATGCAATACCCCGGTCGTGGCATCATCGTCGGCCGCGTAAACACTGCCTCCGGAACACGCGATGTAGTTGCTTACTTTCTCACGGGCCGCAGCCCTTCGAGCAAGGCAAGAAAACTGGTTTTCAAGAAGGCGGAACAACGCGTTTGGGTGGAGGCGACTGAGAAGAAAACAGTGGACGACTTCAAGTACCGCGAGTTGCTCCTGTATCCTGCAATAAGCCTCCAAGGGGGTTGCATAGCCGTA
>CAZPDD010000026.1:0-10687 GCA_964585235.1 Microcaldota archaeon
CGGTTGAAAACACGCTCGCCAAGTTCGCCTCGTCCAATGCCGGCCTGTGGGGCATTTACTTGTGGATGGGCCTTGGGGCAGGCCTCGTTTCCGCCTGCCTTTTCCTCCTGCGCTCGCGAAAATTGAAGGCGCCTGCCTCTGGGGCGAAAAAACTTTTTCTTTCCGGCGCGGCCTCCTCCTTCGCCCACTTTTTCGCAATCATCGCAATCTCAAGCGGGCCGGTCTCGCTAGTGTCCGCTTTGATTGAAACCACGCCAGTACTCGTGTTCCTCGCTTCAGCTGCCTTGAGCGCTTACTACCCGCGCATAATGCGCGAGGAGATTTCGCGGGGGACGCTTGCCCAAAAGGCAGTCGCAATTGCGTTGGTAGTAATCGGTTCGTTCCTGCTTGCTTGAGTTGGCGTTCATGTCGTGGGTTTTTCTCTCGCTTTCCGCCGCGTTGCTCTGGTCGGCAATTGCCTTGTCAAACAAGCTCATCATGACGCACCGCGTACGCAACCCTTTTTTCGCAACGGCCGTTTACGGTGCGGGCTTGTTCGTCCTCACCGCTCTTGTTGCGTTCGCAAAGGGCGAGTTTTACCTGGCGCCTCAGGCCGCAGCGATGGCGTTTGGCGCGGGGGTTTTCTCCGGCTTGGCTCTCCTGCTTTACTTCATCGCGCTTGACGAAGAGGAGATTTCGCGCGTGATGCCCGTCCTTTCAACTACGACCATTTTTGTCCTGCTCATTTCCTTCCTTGCTTTAGGCGAGCGGCTGTCGTTGCAGCAGTACGCGGGTTCGCTTGCGATAGTCGCCGGGGCGTTTTTGATTTCAGCGCGCCGCACCGGAGGTTTGCTCAGGCTGAACAGGGCTTTTTACCTTCTCATGGCAGCCGCCGTGCTTGACGCCCTGAGGAACGTGCTGACGAAGACGGCTTCGGCCAACTCGATTTCCCTTGCTGTCTTCTTCTGGCTCGCCGTAGGATTTGGTTTTCTTTCCGCCTTCTTGTTCGTATGGAAGCGTGGGTCATTTGCACAAACCGGCGCAGCTGGTCTGCCGCCGCTGCTTTTCGTAAGCTTTCTTTACACGCTGGCGACTTTCGCGAATACCGCCGCTATTTCAAGCGGGTCGGTTTCCCTCGCGTCGGCGTTGATTGAAACCGCCTCGCTCTTTACTTTTGCCTTCGCTACCGCCCTTTCCGCCTTCAAGTCGCGCTTGCTTAAGGAAGACTTGTCAAGGAAAGTGCTTTTGCAAAAGGCGGTTGCTGTCGCGCTTGTAATCGCAGGCGTCCTCCTCGTCTCATGAAGGCAAGACGCAAAAAGTTAGGCACTACACTTCGACCAGCACGTCGCCGCCTTCGACTTTCACGGTGTACCTCTGCTGGCGGAAGGCAGGCACGGTGAGGCACTGGCCCGTTTTCACGTCGTACTTCCACCCGTGCATGGGGCAGGTGACGACGCAGCCGTTAAGCGCACCTTCGCCAAGCGGCCCGCCCGCATGCTTGCACGTGTTGTCAATCGCGCACAGGTTGCCTTCAACGTTGAAAAGAGCAATCGGCCTCCCCTTTGCCGAAACTGCCTTTCCCTTGCCCGGCTGCACTTCGCCTTCCTTTGCAACCGCGATGAATTCGCCCACCCAAACCACCGGACTGTTTTTCTTTCTAAATCATTATAAAGCGGAGGGGCAAAAGCAGTAGTGTTGAAAATGTTTGGAAAAAAGAACCCAGGGCGTAAAGCGCTGCAAATATTCGTGAAGCGTTTCAGTCCAATAGCGGAAAAGCATGGAGTCACGGTTGATCCCGGAGATTCTAATACCATGATTCACCACGAGCACGACAAAGAGCTCATTGCAGGCTTGTTGAACGACGTTGAGAGAATTGCCAAGGCCAGCGCCTCGGAAGCTGGCACGGAATATGGGGTTCACAAAATGGAACGTAAGCCCACAATCCACGTTGCTTTCGGGCCCGATGCTGCGAATGTAAGGGCAATGGCGGCCTTGGATGAACATTCCGGCCGCATAATCGGCGTATCGCCTGGATTTGAACAACGGCTTAGTAATGCCGTGGGCGGAGAGGCGCTTAGGATAAAATTGGGCGAAAAACGGTCTTTTCGTGAAAGGTTGGGTTCGGCGTTTAATAACTTTCGCCGTTTTCTGCGGCGGGGCTAAACCCGGTCGCCGTCATTTTTGGTTCATTTCAAATATCCACTTGCTCTCCTTTTCAACAGTCGTCTCTTTTCCATGCCCGGGGAGAATTCGCGTTTTCGGCGGCAGGCTTGCAATCCTTGCGAGGCTCCGGCGTATTTCGCGCCCGTTGCCCCCCTCAAAGTCAGTCCTGCCGTGCGCCCTCTCAAAAAGCGTGTCGCCAGTGAAAATCACGGGCTGCTCTTTGGCGTAGAAGCAAGTGCTTCCGGGCGAGTGGCCCGGCGTCCACAGGCATTCCAAGGTTGTGGTGCCTAGCTTTAGTCTCTTCCCTTCCTCCAAAAAACCGTCGGGCTTGCTTGGGGCAAAATCAAACGGCAGCCTCATTTCCGGCGTTGCCCGGCCGAGCATTTGCGCATCCCCCTCGTGCACGAGTATTTGTGCGCCAGTCAGCTGTTGCAATCCGGCATTGCCGGCAACGTGGTCCCAGTGGCCGTGCGTGTTCAGGATGAAGGCTATTTTCACGCCCATTTCCACGGCTGTTGCCGCGATTTTTTCCGCAACGCCGTTTCCGGGGTCGATGACAGCCGCCTGGCGGCTTTCCCCGTCGGCAACGAGATAGGCGTTGGTGAAGATGGGCGGGGCGATGAACTTCCTTACGAGCATGAGACTTATTTAGGCGCAGTTTTTAATAAGCGGCTTGCAATTAAGAAATCGGTCTTAGGATGGTTTCCCGAAGGAATTTTGTCAAAACCGCGGCCTCTATAGGTTTCGGAAGCACTTTGTGGGGGGTTGAAAGCAAGAGGAAGGACTTGGAGGCGCAGGAGAAAGCACAGCGCATTGAAAGGCGGCGGGAGCGGGAAAGCCACGATTTGCATTCAGAGAAGCGGAAGTGGATCCGGCACTTTGCGGACGAACTTCAGGCAAAGGCAAAAAAACACCGGTTTTTGGCCGGTTTCGTGCCAAACGCCGAGGAGCTTGCAGAATTTAATTTCGACCTCGGCGGCAATGGAAAAGAACGGTTTTCAGCCATGGAAATGGCCGAACTCGCGGCAGTTGCAAAAAGCCACGGCATCCACCCCGCAGACGTAATCGCGGGTTATGCCTCTTTGGGCAACCCCTGGGTCGTGTACGAGCTGCGGGGAAGAAAATTCAGGAAAAACCCCGGGGTCCTCGAAAGGATGAGGAAAACGGCATTTCACGACCTTAGCGAAAGAGAGAAGGGATTCCTCCTCTCCGAACACACGGTGCCTGAAAATTCCAATACCCCCGGACACCCCCACGCCCATTCTCAAGTCATCAGCGCCGTAAAGAAGTTCGCGTCAAACAAGCGCAGTTTCGGGCTGAAGACCTTTGTCAAAACCCACCCCGCGCTTTCGTGGATGTTGGGAAACGAGTATGGCCAGCTTGACCGCAACACGATGTATTCGTCTAGCGAGCTGAGGAAAATGTGGGTCGAGTCCTTCGTTTATGCAATGCGGGCTGCGGCCAAGGCAAGCAGGGTCCTCAGAAAAAGGCCCGTACCCAACCTCGAGGAGCTTGCATCATTCAACTACGACCTGGATAAGGGCGGGGAGGGCCGGCTTTCGGTGGAGGAAATGGCCGCAGTAGCCACGGCTGCCGAGAAGGCGGACGCGCATCCAATGCAACTTCTCCATGCGCTGTCTTGCGGCGCGCTTGAACCGCAGGCGCTTGTCAACGGGGCTTGGGGCAACCACCCTGGCGTAGTGCAGCGTGCCGAATTCATTGCTCGGAGTGTAGTCAACAAGCTCAATGCCTCAAAGGCAAACCGTTCGCCGGGCTTTGACTGGAAGCGAACCTGCCGGGCCCGCGAATACATGGAGCGAAATTACGCGCCTCTGCTGAGAAGTCCATTCAGGTACGTGAACCTTGCTGAAGAAAAGGCCCTTGAAGGGCGCAGGCGCATTTCGAGATTTCAGGGTTACCTACAGCACCTGCCGTGGTAGGGGGGGTTGCGCCGCCTTAACTTAGAAGTACTCTGAGGTAGAACAAGGGCGAGAGGTACTTCGTGCGCGCTTCCGCGTCGATGAGCGTGCCGGCAATCGCGTCGCGCAACTCAGCCGAGCGGGCGGCCTTGTGCATGAAGAAGTTGAACAGCCGCTTGTGGCTCCCGACTTTTTGCATGCGGTAGCTGGTGGCAAGTTCGGGGTCGAACTCCTTCCTTATCATGTCGTCATAGCGCTTTAGGAAGGATTCGCTGTAGTCGTTGGCTGCAATCGCGGCCTCGATTGTTTCAGAAGCGAACTTTCCACTTGCAAGGGCGTTGCCGATGCCTTCGCCGGTGAACGGGTCGATGAGAGTCGCCGCGTCGCCAATGAGCAGCCAGCCGTTGCCGTAGGGCTTCCAGCGCTTGCTGCCAAGCGGCAGGTTCCATCCCTTTATCTGGCCAACGAGCTCTGCGCGCGCAAAGCGTTCCTTGAACAGCGGGTTTTCCTTCATTGCCTTGAACATGGCTTCCTTGAGGTTCACGTGCTTCTTTTCAAGGTCGCTCAAGACCATGCCCACGCCCACGTTGGCCATGCCGTTCTCAAGCGGGAAAATCCACACGTAGCCCGGCATGACTTCGTCAACGAAATGAAGCTCGATGTTTGGCGTAAGGCCGGTTACGTTCTTGTAATACCCGCGCAGTGCGGCGCACAAGTGCCTCTTGTCGGCAACCATTGCGCCCACTTTCTTGGCAACCACGCTGTTGGCGCCATCGGCCCCGACGACCACTTTCGCGCGGTATTCCTTCTCCACCTTGTCCTCTGCGAACCCCTTTACCCCCGCAACCTTCGTGCCTTCCCACAACAAGTCGGTGACGGTGAAGCCCTCGATGACTTCGGCGTGGTCCTTGGCGTTCTGGAAAAGCACGTTGTCGAACACTTCCCGCCGCGAGCAGTAGCCGTAGTCTATTTTCTGGTCGTTGCCCTTTGGGATGGGGATTTCAACAACAGTTCCGTCGGGGCTTGAGAAGATTACGCCGTGGATTTTAGCATGCGGCGCAGTTTCTATTGCCTCGGTGATGCCGAGGTCCTTGAGGATGCGCATGCTCTTGCCGCTTATGCCGTCGCCGCAAGTCTTGTCGCGCGGGAAATGCGCCTTCTCGAGAAGCAGCGCCTTTTTTCCGGCCATGCCTAGGAAGGAAGCGCAGCTTGCGCCCCCCGGCCCGCCCCCAACGACTATGGCATCATAAACTCTATCCATCTAAAGCATCAGTTATAGTGTATTCTGTCGCGAAAGGCTTTAAATTCTTGCCACTCGCAAAGGGTTTTTAACCCGTTTGCGTTTCACCCGCCGAGCTTAGTGTTTTAACTGCTTGGAGCGTAAGTAGCTTGTAACTTGCGCCGGGTGAAAAAAGCAAATGAAAAGAATCGGTTTTGTCGGCTTGAGGCGAATGGGCAGCAACATGGTGCTAAACGCCCTCGGCAAGGGAGTCGAAGTAGTTGCCTTCAACCGCACTGGCGAAATAACCGCTGAATTTGTGAAAGAAGCCAGTAGCAAAAACCTATTTCCAGCTTATTCCCTGCCCGAGCTTTGTTCCTCGCTTCCCTCCCCGCGCATCGTTTGGATTATGGTAACTGCAGGAAAGCCCGTTGACGACATTATTGAAGGCCTTTTGCCCCACCTCAAGAAAGGCGACCTAATAATCGACGGCGGCAACTCTTTCTACAAGGACTCCATGCGCCGCCACAAACAATTGGCGGCAAAAGGCGTTGATTTTCTCGACTGCGGCACGAGCGGGGGTCTTGAAGGCGCACGCACCGGCGCCTGCCTCACAATCGGCGGGGAAAAAAAAGTTTTCGAACGCGCAGAGTGGCTCTTCAAGTCCCTCGCCTGCCCCGGCGGCTACCTCTACTGCGGCCCTGCAGGCGCGGGCCACTTCGTAAAAGTGACGCACAACGGCATTGAATACGCCATGCTCCAGGCCTATGGCGAGGGCTTCGAGATGCTGGCACGCGGCCCGTACCAAAAGCTTGATTTGGCCGCCATTTCACGGGTTTGGTCGCATGGCAGCGTCATCCGCTCGTGGATGACGAAACTCGCCGAGCGCGCCTTTTCCAAAGACGCCCGCCTCGAGAAAATCGGTGGCGCAGTGGGCGGCGGCGAAACCGGCCGCTGGACGCTTGAAACGGCAAAAGAGCACAGGATGGAAATGCCTGCGCTAATGACTGCCCTCGAGATGCGCGAGCGTTCCTCAACAAAGGAAGTGTTCGCCGGAAAAGTCATCGCCGCGCTGCGCAACGAATTCGGCGGGCACGAGACCGCCAAGGTGAAGAAGTGACGCTACCTAAGCCGCTTACTCGTTTAGAGCAGAAACGGCTGCTTTTCGGCCTTATTCCCCATCAACACCGAGTAGAAATTAAGGCCGAAATTGAGCGGCTGATGGCCAATGAAAAACTTAACGCGACTGACGCGGCAGCGTCATTTATGAGGAATTTTTTCACGGATATGCCGGGCAGCGAGACAAGAAGAGCTGTGGCTCAAAAGAAGTTTCAAGGCCGTAGACTAACCGGGGACGTTTTGGCCGGTGCTGAAAAGCACTGGGCTTCAATCGACGAAGTAGTGCGCGCAACACAATTCGATGCGGAAAATTGGTCGCGGGATTTAGCTAAGTTACAGCGGGATGAGAATGTTTCTAGCAAGGAATTTTTTGCACATTACTTTAAGGCATGGCCGGTCTTTGTGCTCGCACTAAAAAACGTAAAACGTCCTGCGGAGTTATATGCGTGAGAAAAATGCGCGTAAAAAAAATCATCGACGTCTCCCTTCCAATAAGCGCCTCGATGCTCACCTACCCGGGCAACGCACCGCCCAAGCTTGAGTTCGTGCGCCGCATTGCGGGTAAGAGCATCCTAAGCGCGCTTAGCCTCGGCAGCCACACGGGCACGCACGTTGACGCGCGGCTTCACGTCAGGCACGATGCAACTGGCGACACTGTGGACAAGCTTCCCCTCGCCGCCTTTGCAGGAGAATGTAGGGTAATTGATTTGACTAAAATTGCAGGCAACGCCATTAAGGAAGCTGACTTGCAGCGTCACGACATAAAAAAGGATGAAATCGTGCTTTTCAAGACGCAGAATTCCCTGCGTGGGTACGGAAAGTTTCGCGAGGACTACGTGCACCTTGATGAAAGTGCGGCAAAGTTCCTTGCGAAGAAGAAAATTCGCACGCTCGGAGTTGATTACCTTAGCGTGCAGAAGTTCAACGCCGGCAACTACCGCGTTCACGAGGCATTGCTTGACGCGGGAATAGTGATTTTCGAGGGCTTGGATTTAAGCAAGGTGGGCAGTGGAACTTATTTTTTCATTGGATTACCGCTTAACATTGTTGGCGCCGAGGGCGCGCCTGCGCGTGTGCTGCTTCTCGAATTGTAAAGAGCACTCCCCTATGCGCAAATGGCTTGCGCTGGGGGGTTTAGAAAAAACTTGGAAAGAAAAAATTTAGAATTAGCTTAGCTTACCGTTGTTTTTTTTCAGTACCGGGGCTTCTTG
Source organism: Microcaldota archaeon (assembly GCA_964585235.1). Taxonomy (GTDB): domain Archaea; phylum Micrarchaeota; class Micrarchaeia; order Norongarragalinales; family UBA97; genus JAGVFW01. Next base: position 7,611 of record CAZPDD010000026.1, read on the forward strand.
TGCTTCTGGAAGCAGTTTCGGCAGTAAACCGGCTTTCCTTCCGTTGGCTTGAACGGCACTTGGCAGGGTTGTCCACAGTCTGAACAAACTGCGTCGTACATTTGCCTGGGGCCGTAGCCGCCTGATTGGTCGTTTCCATCCATTTTCGTTTCACCTATGTTTTTCGTAAAAAAAGAACGTTGCTTGCGTCCATTTTCTGTATTTATTAGGTGCCAGGAAGGATTTAAACCCCTTCGCTTTTAGCCCGTTTTGGCGGAAATTCGGCTTTGGGGTGAAAGGGGGCCCCCCCAGGAGGAGGCAGTTATCCGAGCTTCAGTTTCAATCCGACCAGCGCAAGCAGCAATAGCAGGGAAACGGCATTGGCGGCAACAACCGGCGTGCTTGAAACCATCGTCCCGTAAACAAGCCACAGGGCCACGCCTGTGGTGAAAAGCGCCATCCACGCCCAGGAAAAGTCCCTTGCGCTTTTAGTGCGCCAGCTTTTGAGCACTTGTGGGACGAAAGCGAAGGTAGTGCAGGCGGCCGCGGCAAAGCCAATTGTTTCTGCCACGTTCATGGCATTTTTTTGAAGGCGCGTGTTTATAATTTTGAATTGCCTGATGCACAGCATGAAGTTCCAGCGGCTTGGCAAGGAAGTCGACCATTTGCTCAAGGGCACTCGCGCAAACCCCAACCGGGTTTGGTGGTCTGTCGTCCTTGTTTTCCCGCTTGTTTCCTTTTTTCTTGATAAAAACCTCCTTGCGCAGGCACTCGGCATCCTCCTTGCCTTTCCAATAGTTGAGTTCATCTCCTCCCTCATAGAGTCGCTTGAGGGCGTGCGGCACGGCCCGGGGCTTCTGTCGGTGGGAATTTATCGCGACAAGCTCAACGACTTCCCGCTTTTCGTCATCAAAATAGTCGGGATTTTCATCATCAGCACGTGGCTTCAGCAGGTGCTTTCCGCCTACGTCTCGACCAACCTGTCGGGGCTAGTCACCGCGTACGCGGCCCTTGGCGCGGTTTTCCTCTACTACCGCAGCCGCGTCAGCCAATAAATTCCACCCCCTTTCCCCCTCATTCCCTCCTCACTCTCTTTGCGCCCCCCCTTCGCTTAAACCCTGCTTTTTTATTCCACCCGCAGGCTAAGCTTATTCCCAATGAAGAAAAAACTCGAGTCCGCAATTTTCGCAGCAGGCTGCTTTTGGGGCATCCAGCAGGCCTTCGACCAGGTCAAGGGCGTGCTTGAGACGCAAGTTGGCTACACCGGCGGGCACACGCAAAGCCCTTCTTACGAGGACGTTTGCGGGGGCGAAACCGGGCATGCCGAGGCCGTTCTCGTCAAGTTCGACCCTTCGGTTGTTTCCTTCGACAATTTGCTCAAGGTTTTTTGGGGCATTCACGACCCTACCCAGTACATGCGGCAGGGCCCGGATGTAGGCAGCCAATACCGCTCCGCCGTCTTCTACACGGGCGAAGCACAGCGCGGGGTGGCGGAAAAGTCGAAGGAGTAGGCCCAGAAGATGTTTTCAAAACCAATCGTCACCGAAATAGTTGCGGCCGGGGCTTTCTGGCCTGCGGAAGAATACCACCAAAAGTATTACCTCAAGCACTCTAGCTTCACCTGCCACGTTCCCCTAAGCGTTGTCAAGTCCCTCGGGCTATCCAAATAAAAGTTTTTGCGTGCTTCTTCAATGCGCATGAACAAGTTTTTTGTCCTGGCCCTCCTTGCTGGCGTAATTCTCCTTGGCTGCGTAGGCACGCAATCTTCCGATACCGGCAACGTAGTCCAGGGCGCAAGCGCGGTAAAGGAGTTTTCCCTCACCGCCAAGAGCTTTTCCTTCGACCCTGCAACTATTGAGGTGAACGAGGGAGACCATGTGCGCGTCCACATAAGCAACGTCGATACAATAGGCCACGGCTTTGCCCTCCTGGACTTCGGCGTCAACGCCTACCTCGAGCCCGGAAAGACCGCGACGGTGGATTTCACTGCAAGCAAGAAAGGCGAGTTCACATACTTTTGCTCGTTCTTCTGCGGCAAGGGCCACAAGGACATGAAAGGCAAGCTCGTGGTGAATTAAACCCGGTTTTTCCCCTCCAGTCCCCCTGCCCTTATTCTGTTGGGGAACAATTTTAGCCCCCCCGAGTTAAGAAGGTTTTTTAACAAGGCCGGCGTTGTTTCATTATGCAGAAGACGGAAAGGATTTGCCTAAGCGACGTGATTGACGACCTTCCTAGCCATTACATCCTCCTGGTCCTCACCAAGCACGAAGGGCTAGACACAGTAGTTGAACTCGTGAAGGACCTTTTTCTAAAAGACAGCAACGTCGTTTACGTCACTGTGAACAAGCCGGCCGCGGTGGTCATGGACTACCTGAAGAAAGCGGAAGTTGATGCCGAGCGGGTGTTTTTCATCGACTGCGCAACGGCCTCGGTCAGCGGCGAGAGCGCGCGCTTGAAAAATATCCTTTTCGTATCGCCACAGAACCTCACCGGCTTGAGCTTGGCCATCAACGAACTCTTGGGCCAGTTGCCGGGAAAGACGTCGGTTGTTTTCGACTCCGTCGACACCCTTTTGGTGTACAACCCGCCGTCGATGCTGCAAAAGTTTGCCCACTTCATCGCAAACAAGATTAGGCTGAACAAGGTGGACGGCATCCTGGTCGCATCTGCCAATTCCAACAAGGAATTGGTCTCCCTTTTGCGCGGAGTGAGCGACAGGGCGATTGAAACAATGTGATGAAATGACCGAGATAATCCCGCTGTTGTACGGCGTTGCTGGAATTTTCCTTATCTACTCCTTTTACGACTCCCTGGCCCAAAAGGGCCGGATTAGCCGCCGCGTCACCGAGCCTTTGCTGAAGAAACACTTCTGGTGGCACTCCTTCCTGATTTTTTTCATCGTCATGTTTTACGAAATCCCAATTGTCGAAAGTTTGTTCGGCCTTCACGGAAATTACGCGCTTGCGCGGCAGGTCGTTTTCGCCGCCTTCATCGTCGCGGGGTACTTCACGATAAAGCCCCTGTTCGACCTCAGCCGCACGTATTCCTTCAGCAAGGACAAGCCGCTGGTATTGGAGCTCGGGCTGTTTGTAGCTTTC
>CAZPDD010000027.1:0-10657 GCA_964585235.1 Microcaldota archaeon
GTAGACTGCAAGCTCGCGTGCCAGCTCCGCCTTGGCCAGCGGATCCTTCTCGGCGGCGTATCTCGCCATTGAGAGGGAGACTTTCGAATTGAAGGCATCGCTGAGTTCCGGCTTCAGCGGCATCGAGGCAAGCTTTCCTGTCCGGATTCCCTCAACCATCTCGGCGTAGGACTCAAGCAACGAACTCCGCAGAGGGCCCGCCTTGTCCTTTTCCTGGTTGATGAAATAAGGCAAAAGCGACGACTGCGACTGGGTCAGCTCAATCTGCTTGGCGTGCATTTCCTTGGAGCGTTGGGCGGCCTTGAGGTCGAAGGCGGAGGAAATCATTATCGCACCCGAGACTGCTATATCCCAGTACATGAATTTTTTCATGCCCGCGACCGCGCGCTCGTAGGCGCTTGGGATGACGAGGTTTCCGCCGAAATTGCTTAAGGAGGCAGAGAGGTGGTCGGCATTGAGGTGCGAGGGGTTCGTCTGCTCGGGAACGCCAAGAGTCTTGTTCGAACTGTCGGCGCCAAGCAGAAGATCCTCGTCAAGCAAGGCCGAGTATTCAAGCCTGCCGCGTATTGCCGTATTTTTAAGCAGGCAGGCTTCCGGCTCGTTTTCTGAAGCGCGGATTTGGGCGAGCTTGTAAAATTCGCTGAGCGGCACTTCGCGGCCGCTTGGCAGGCTTACTTTCATCGCCTCAAAACCAGGCGACTGGACTTCCGCCTTCTTGCTTGAGACCATGGCGCGAAGGCGGGCGATTGCGCCTTCGCCCTTTGGGTCCTTCGCAGCAACTGTCCGCGCCTGCGCAACCGTGATTTCCTTCTCTGCGGCAGCGAGCGTTACCGCCCCCTTGTCGTCCTTGTCATCCTCAACGCCAAGCTCTTCCGCAACTCCCTTTGGGTCGCGGCCAAGCAGTTGCGCAAGCTCCTTGACTTTCATGAAAGTCGTCGAATCCTCAACAGGAAAATTGTAATTGTTCACAATTACATTCTGGCCGGCTTTTTGCTCGCGCAGCTTCGCGTCGCTCTTGTCCGTAAGTTCCTTGCCTTCAAAGCCGAAGGCTGCTTTCTTGATGCGCGCCCAGTCGTCAAGCGACAGCTCGCTGATTGTGCACGCGCCGATTTGCGAAGGAGTTGGCGAAGTTGTCGAAGGCAATGGAGTTGAAGGCGCGTTTGATGGCTGCAGGGTCGTCGTAGTAGTGCCGGATGGTAAAGTGGAGGACGTGGTTGAAGTCGCAGGAATCGGGGGGTTCGTCTCAGGCGGTCCGAGAGTCGTCGAAGTGGTTTGGGCAAAGGCAAGTGGCGAAAGCATTTGCAGTGCGAGGGCGATGAAAAGCCCTAGGGAAAAAAGCTTTTCACAAGCCGGTCCGGTGCCCTGCCGCATGAGTAGAATACAAGGCGCAACCCCATTTTAAAACAAGTTGTTCGCAGGTGGATTCAGGCAGGCGGGTAGAAGGCCGCCGCTGCCTGCGAGAGAGTGAAGCCAACGTAAAGCTCGAGCAAGGCAATTGCTGCGAAGACCGCGAGGAAAGTAACTAGTGCCATCAGGAGGATGCGGGGGGTGCGGACAAAGCGCCTGGCAAGCATGTCGTAGGCAAAGGAAGAGATGAAAACGAGGGGGAATGCGAGCACTGACGCGATGAGGGAAAGCAGGAACAACAGCCACAGTTCGGTGATTGCTCCGGCGATTGAAACCATGGAACTGCTTACGCGAAACCCGCTTATAACCGCTTTTATTATAATGGAGAAGCGAGTAATTCGAGCGTGGCACTTTTAGAAAAACTAGCGGCAGTTGTTTTCTACGCCGCAACGGGCCTGGGCGCGGTTTCCCTCGGCTATCTCGTTCTGCGCCTCGCCCATCCGGAGACGCGCCTGCTTGACGAGGAGCACAAGCTGGGCTACAGTGCACTCACGGGTTTCACGCTCACTGCGCTGGCGCTGTTCGCCGACGCGGCAGTTGCAGGCCTGGGACGGACTTCCGAGGCAAAAGGAGCATTTCCACTCGCGCTCTTCTGCTCGACGGTATTCGCTGTGCTTGGCTTGCGCACTTGGTTTGCAGTGCATTCCCCCAGAACGGCTACCATCGGCGTGCCGCTTCACCCCCAGATGACCGAAGGGTATCTCCTGGGAACCTCCCCCCAAGCCGTGGGGGCCGCAAGCCCGTCAGGGGCTATTCCGATTGCGCAAGCGCCCCAAAGTCAAGACACTGCCCTTGTTGAAGTGGCGGTAAGCCCGGTTGAGACGGTGAAGGAAATGTCGCTTGCCGAGGCTGTGGCCGGCATAACCGAGGAGAAAAAATCTGCGGAAAGAAGAAAGGCGCTTGAGGAAATACTTGCCAAGGCAAAGGAGCTGAATAAAAATTGACTACCGAACAGGACGTGCGAAGGAAACTCGAGAAAATGCGGCGGCAGAAGGCAGACTTGCGCAAGGAAATCGGCGCGCCTGTTGTGAACATCGCCCTTGGGACAATAGACGGACAGGAACCCGCAAGCCAGGCGAGAAAGCCGGGGCAGGAAAGGAAGGAAAAAACAATTGATGCCCTTGGGCCACGAACAAAGCAGCATTTGGAAGAAGAGGATAAAACGGGGTCGAGGGATGGTGGCCTGCAAGGGGAAGGAAAGCCCTCCGGCGCTCCGCCAAAGCCGCGGGAGGAAACTCCTGGCGCACCGAGGATAAACATTGCGCGCGGGACAATCGAAGGCGACGAAGAGAAAAAACCTCCGGCGCAGAGAATCCAATTGCCAATTCCCCCAACCCCGCCTTACGCGGCGCAAGAACAACCGGAGGAAAACCCCGCACCCCACCGGCTCTACGCCCTAGCTCCTTCCGAGAGGGCGCAAACCCTGCGAAAGCCCGATTCCGCGAACGCTGAAATGGACAAGATGGCGCAAGATCTTCTGCCGGTTTTCAAGAAAATAAACGCACAAGTCCCGGCAAACGAAGCGGGGCGCGAGGAATTGCCGGCAGCGATTGGCGCTGCGCATTCACAAATGACTTCCCAAGCAGGCGCGCCGGCGCAAGGACCCGCGCCCGCGGTTCAATCGCAAGAGGCGCTGTCGCGAAGCGAACAGCGGCGGCAAATGCGCGAGGCGAAGCGGCAAGGCGGCGGGGAATTGCAAGCCAGTGGCCAAGGCCGGAAAACCGAGCAAACTGCCGGACAGCAGCAGGAAATCACTTTCCAGGACTTGCTCGGGCCAACGCAGCAAACAAGCGCGGTTGAGCCGCTGCAAGAAAAGCCAAAGAGTTTGTTTGCCGAGCTTGAGGCGACTGGCGGGGAAGAGGGAGGGCAAAAGCCCGCGGGGCTTTTTGCGCAGCTTGCGGAAGTAAGTGGAGGCAAGCCCGCCGAACGAAAGGAAAGCGTTGTGCAAGTAACAGTAGAGAAACAGGAGCCGCTGTCGTGCCCCACTTGCAAGAGCGCCGACACGCGCGTAGTTTTCTGCCCCTATTGCGGGACCGGGATGTGTGCCAACTGTTCGCCGAGCATCAAGCCCGAAGGTGACTTTTTTGTCTTCACGTGCCCGCACTGCGGCGAAGAAGTCAACGTGAAGAGAAGGCCGCCAATGCCAAGTGGCCAGGCATAGGTTCTTTTGGCCAAAGGCAGTTCACACGCGCGCCCATTCACTATCGGCCTTGCTTTGAAGGCCAGATGCAAGTTTGCAGCGTGTAGGTAATCATTGATTCTAGAGTCGTCCCCTTTGTGACGCGGAAGGGAAAGTCAATCGTAAGGATGTTGTCAACGCCATTGCTGACGGCCGTCTGGCACTCGAGCCAGTTGCCTTGAGTCGCGGCCCAGTGGTTCGACGGCCGGAAGCCCGAGTCTATTGCGGAAGCAACTGAATGCGATTGCTGGGAAACAGGAAGCAGCGCACCGGTGGCTGAAGTTGTCTCGCCCTTCAGCCCCGCGTAGTACTTGAATCCGCTTGATTCAAGCGGCTTCATCAGCTCCTTGAGGCCGCAACGCAAAGCGGTCTTGCCGGGAACGCGCGGGACGTTATTCCAGCCGCCTGCTGTGTGAGAGGTGCAGTCGGGATTAGTGCCCGGCGGTTGGGGGTGGCCGAAGCGGTCGTCAAGGCACGCTTCGGTAGGAGAATCGCCGTCCGCCAAGTCTTTTTTCAACAAGTCAGCTATAGTTGAGGACTGGAAGGAAGCGAGGGAAGCGCAGCCGGAACTGGGGTCGGACAAGTCGCTGTAAGGAAAGCCCGCAAGCTTTCCGGCCCCTGTACAGCCGGTTGGGGGCAATCCGCTTTCAGGGTCCCACTTGCACACCTCGCTCTGGATGTTTGGAAAAGCCGCGGGGTTTGCCACGTCCTTCAGCGACCGTGCATCGACGAAGAAAATGGCCTTTCCCGCATCCTGTAGATAGGCAAGCACGTAACCGCTGCGCAAAGCGGCGTCCTCGGCCTTGCCGTACTCGTTCAAAAACGCGTACACCATCGTGACGGAAAAGCTCGCGAACAACAAGAACATTATGCCGTCGAACAACGCCGCCTGCGAACGCTTCATTGACAATTTCTCATCTCCAAACAATCACGTTGAGGAAGCCTACCCCTTTCAGCGGCCGCCTGTCGGGCGGCGCGCAATCTATTGCAACGGGAAAGACGAAGGACTGGAAGTCCTTGGGCGCCAAGCGCGTTGCCGGCTCTACGCACTGGCCCGAAGAGCAGTCAATCCCCGGGCCGGCGCAAGCCAAGTCAACGTGGTGGTAAGGCAAGCCGCTGCCGCGGGGATCGGGGTAGTAAAGCTCGCCCGGAGGAGCCCCCGGATGCGGCGGGTCGTCAAGCAAAGCATGCGGGGGATAGCCGCTTTTGGTTGAGAAAATATCCATGTGAACCAAATCCACGTAATGGCATTGCTTCTTGAGAGTGACGAGGAAGTTGACGTGCGAGCGTGAGGCAAATGGCTTGTAGGTATTATCGCACGCGGAGTTGAAGGCATCGTCCGGCAGATAAGCGCTGCTCGAGGCGACGTACCCGAGGCCAAGCCCTGCCTTGCGGATTTCCAGATAGGAGTTTCGCGCTTCGAGCTGCTGGCTGGCGTAGATTGCGGTTGCCATGAACAAGAGCACTCCCGCGACTATTGGGAAAATGCTTGGGATGTCGTCGCCGATTGGGCCAATGGCAGCTTTTCGCATTTGTTTAAACCTTTTTTTCAAGTGAAGCCGCACAGAGACTCGGGACTGCCGGGAGCCCCTGCAGGCGGCGTGGAGGTATCCAGGTTGATGCAGTCGCGGGAATCCTTTTTGATGCAGTCCTGGACAAAGTAGTACGAAGCAAGCGTAACCCTTTTTTGCGTGCATTTAAGCAGCGCAATAAATGTGCTGCGCTCGCCCTCCTTTTCAGGGGCGACAACCGCAGGGCGAATCACCATGCGCTCAATTGCCTGCAGGTCGTCGGCAATGCAGCCCGGGGAAGCGCACCTCACGTCGCGTGGCTTGCTCCCGGGAGCCGGAGGGTTGGCGGCGGGATAGAAAAAAAGGCGGCCGGGGGAGGAATCGAACTCCGGCGGATAAGACACGGCAGTTGCCCCTACGCAGTTGGGGTCGGCTTCTGAAGCAACTTTCACGAAAAGGGAGTTATAGGGCTTGCCGGAGTTTATGTGCCGAGTCAAGGTCATCACATAACGCCCCCTGCCGGAGTCGCCAAGGGCAAGCGACGGCTCGAGCTGTAGAACGCGGCGCTCATCCTCCGTAGGCGAATTGAGAAGCTGCGTCATTGCAGAGGCGACGCGGCCGCTTATCTCGCGCGCCTCCTGGTTGCACAAGCCCGTCTTCTGGAGGTTGCCAAAGACAAGCAGGATGGCCGCTAGCGAGGCGATGAAGAAAATCATCGCCATTTTAGTAAGAACCCACAATGCAGTGTCGCCGCGGTGCATGCAAAATCACCTTAACTGGGTGGTAGGGCAGATGCGGATTATTCCGTCAGAGCCTGCAATCACGCTCTTGCTCAACTCGAACATGAACGCGCGCGGCTGGTTGCGCTGGCGGCCGAAAGTTGCCCAAACAGACTTCTCGCCAGAGGGTTGTGAAGCCGTGCAGCTGCCGGACTGTGTAAAAAGGCTCGGAGGAACATTGGAGGTGTCAAACGCGCACGAACTGCATAAGTTGTTGCTCCCGACAGGTGCGTCAGGCGTCTGCATGGGACAGGGGGTTCGGGAAATTTGCGCACCGAGGCACTTGGGGTCGGTCGCACCAGTCACGGGGTCAAGCCCGATGGCAGCAGGCATGTTGACGCAAACCGACGCGTCAACGAGGGTATAGAACTTTTTCTGCTTGTAGTCGTACAAGGTGGGCTCGATTATCCAACAACCATTGTACTGGCCGGGGCACAACCCGCAGTATTTGCGGTCCTTGTAATAGACAAAACGCAGGGCCTCGACACTCTTGTCTCCGCATTCCGGCATTGAAAAAACGACCCTCCGGGTGGTTGGCGGGCTTCCAAGCGCAACGTCAAGCATCGCGTTCTCAAGCTGCACCGTATTTGACTTTATGGAGGCCACGCAGCGCGTGTCCTCGATGCTGCGCAGGGCGTAAAAGACAATCGCCATGCTCATTCCCATTATGATGACGCCGATGAGGACTTCCATCACGCCCCAGGCCTGGCCGCGCTGCATGCTAGGTGTTACTGCGATAGGGTTTAAAACAAGAAGCTCGCCTGCTCAGCCGCGCGCGAGCCCGCCTGCTGCCGCGAGATTGCTGCCAGCACTTCTTGCCGCGTCACTGAACATGGGCTTGACTACTGAAATGAGTATGATGGCGGCTATGATGACGACTATGAGCATGTAGATGGGAGTCCAGTCGCCGCGCTTCATTCAAAACCACTCTGGACTAACAAAGAGAAAAGAAGAATAAAAAGACGACGCTGCGTCTGAACCTAGGGCGTGCAGCCGGTTATTGTGGGAGAAGAGTCCTTGTTGCTGATGCAGACTTTGTACTTGCCTTGAATTCCAGTCGGGTCGGCGCATACGACGAAAATTATTTGCGCTTCGGGCGAGGAAAGCGTTGCTGCCTTTAAATTGGCATTATCAACAGTGCCGCTCGTTCCGGTTACGCCAGGCAATCCCTGAGCATCCACCTGGAAATTAAAAACATCTTTGTCTTGTATGCTTACGATGTCCCCGCGAACCTGCTTTGCGAAGATTGTCGTGCCGCGCTTTAGAGTAGCCTTAGTAGGGGCGGAGCAGCCGTAGCTTGCCGACACGTCCTTTAGCTTGTCGTGCATGAGCTTGTCCGGCTCGCCCTGGCCAATCCCGCCGATGCCGCCTATGATGTTCAAAAGGACTGCAAGTATGGCAAGCGCAACGATTACGCTGATGACTAGCATCATGGTCTCGAAAGCCTGGCCGCGTTTCATTGAACATAACCTCCGTAAAAGCGAAAGCATTACGCCAAGGTAGTTTTTAAAGCTTTTCTGATGCTTCTGCCCCCCTTGCCATCAGCCGGCGGGGGAGAGGAAGGACGAGGCTAAGTAGGCAACTATGCTGAAGAGGATTACGGCGATGGGAAGGGCGGTGGCGACGCTCACCTTGCTGTGAAGTTCGTTGTTGCTGTCCTCCACCTGCGCGTTGAAGTAAGTAAGGAGAATGACGACTTCGATGACGTAAATGCCCATCACGAGCGTGAACTCGCCGGGGCCAACTGCGGTCTTCGGGTCGATGTTGCAAAAAACGGAAGCGATTCCGCTTCCGCCCCCAAGGCCGCCTGTGACACCCGGCGCGTTGGTCGCGCCCTGCGCAATCGCTCCGGCCCCTTGCTCACCGCAGTTGCCCGTAAGGGAAGTGAGGATGATGCGCTGGAGGCTTGTTACAACCGCGAGAACTATGGGCGCAATAAAGGTACCCATTGTCTTGAGCATGGTCGTCACGTCCTCAAGAAGGCGCTTGAGCATCTCGTCGATTTTTTGCGCGTTGCGGATTTGCATCGCGAGGTTGATGAGGCTCATTGCAGCCACGTTGACGCCAAGCTCGACGCTGTCGACCATGATGCGCATTCCGCCGCGGATTACTTCGCTTGGCACGTCGCGAACAGCGCCGTAGTTGCGGTCGAAAATCGCGCTGTCAAGCGTCATGCCAAGCTGAGTTACGTTGTCGAGGATGCGGCGGAAAATCCTGTTCGCGACTTTGCTGCGGGGAAGGAATTCGATTGCGTGGCGGAGCGCGTCCTCCATCGGACGGTTTTCCCCAAGCCGCGAGGCGAGGACGTACATCGCGTCTTTAAACTCCGCCTCCATGCCGCGGATCTCGTCCTGCACGCGCTTTCGCGCGGCGTACTTGCCGAGGAGGTAAATGCTCACGGCAAGGGAAAACCCGATGAGAATGCCGAAGATGCTGAAGAGAAACAGTTTGAAGTCCGGCAGGCGCACGAGCGACAAGGGAATTGTCACATGGGGGATGGCGTCAATTGCCTTTTGAGTGTCGGAAAAAGCGAGGTTCGACTGCACTCCAGCAACCTGCAAAGTGTCTAGGTAATAGCCGGCCGCGAGGCACGCGAGGAATGCAACAAGCGCAAGGGGGACGTAAGGAAGCCGAAGGGGGCCTAGCTGAAGCGTGCCTTTTGGCGGCAGGCCGGGGAAATCTTCCTTGATTTCGGGCGCGACGTAAGTAGGCGGCCGGCCGCCGAGAATTCCCTTCGCCATTACGTAAAGGACAAGCGGCAGGAAAATATTGTAAATCAGGACGAAGGGAACCAGGCCGGAAATTGGAAGGTTCTTGATGACTCCGCTTGCGATTGGAAGGACTATTGCAAGCATGAGCGGCAGGAGAATTCCAAAGTAGTATAGGTAGACCGTAGGCTGGTGCAGCTGGCGGGCGTAAACATCCATCTTTTCCTTGCTGCCCTCAAGCACGTCGCTGCTTGCCTTTTCAAGAAGCTCGAGCCGCTTGCTTTCCTCGCCCTCAAGGACCGAGGCGCGGATGAGCATGAGGCCGTGCTTGAAGTCGTCGTTATAAGCCCCCCAGCGGTAGGCCAGGTCGTCAAGCCCTTCCTCGATGCTGTTGTAGACTCCGATTTGCACGTCCCAAACAAGTTTTCGCATGTCCTCCGCGATTTTCCCCCGGCCGTGGGTTGCGGCGAACTGAACAGCGCGCTCGAGGTTGGGCAAGAGGCGCATGTTCATGACGAGGTAGTTGACGATTTCAGGAATGTAGGCAATTGCGAGCTTGCGCTCTGCGTCGGCAGAACGGCTCGGGTAAGTCAAGTAGAGGAACGAGAGACCGAAAGCAGCGAGGGCAACTACGCCGCCGGCCACTGCAGGTATGAGCAGGTCCTGGAGGTAAAGGTAGAGGAAAAGGAAAAGAAGTACTGCAAGGCCGATGCCGAGGAACAAAATCCCTTTGTAAATGCCGTAAACTTCCTCTGCGGCGACGTCCCACCGGAGAAAGTCAAGCGCCTGCTGCGCGTCCTCGCTGAACTTGCTTCCCTTGCCAAGCGAGCGGAAGCTGCGGGAAAGCCTGTGCGTCAGCGAGACCCATGGCGCCTGCGGCGCTTCCTCTGACTGGGGGGGCTTTTCCCTGCCGCGCTTGGGCAGTTCTATTCCCGAGTAAAGAGATTCCGGGGGCGGAGGCTTTTTGGCCATGCAAACAAGACGGCGGGGCCGTATTTATTGGTAAGCACGGTTGGAAAAATAATTGGGGAGAAAAATTCAACTTACGTTCAAGCGCCCTTTGCTTCCGCCTGCTTTTGCGCCAACGCCTCGCGCAGCAAAGTTGCCTGAACCCATTTCTTGTAGTCGTCAAGGAGGGAGGGGTAGTCGACGCTGCCGAACTCCTCGCGCTGGCGTTCGCCCAGTAGCAGGTACTTGTTATGCGCGCGCACAGTATACTCGGCTTCAAGCAGCTTGGGAACCTCATGCTTGTGCTTGAGATCTACTAAAAACTGCTTTGCGTCCGCGCGCGCCCTTATTTCCGCCATTATCTGCTCGAAAGAAAGTCCCCTTACCTTGCGGACCCGTTCAATCCACTCGCTTTGCTGCAAGTTCTTCTCAAACAGCTCTAGCTCGTCCTTGCCTGCGTCAAAGCGCATCCAGTCAAGAAAGCCGCCTTCCCTCCCAGGGTCCTCGTTCCACTCTTTTTTCACTTCAGTCACTTCCACTACGCGACGTTGCCTGCGAAGCGAGCCGCCGAAGCGAATTGGCGCGCTGACTATGGAAAAGTCAGTTGCCTTGAAACTCGTTGTAGGCACGCCCAAGTCGTTTACTACGCGGTCCCAGATGGAATAGGCGCTTTCGCCGTGGATGGTGCCCATGACGACGTTGCCAACCGCGCCGATGCGCATTGCCTCATAAAGTGCGCGCGCTTCCGCGCTTCGAACTTCCCCGACGATGAGGACGCTGTCACCCAAACGTAGTGCAGTGCGCAGTGCATCTTCGGCGCTGACTTCCGCCTCGCTTTGCTTTCCAAGCGGCGGACGCGTCTTGAGGCGCTGGATGTTGAAGCCAAGGCGCTTGAGCGCGGGCACGGGGATTTCCTGCGTGTTGTGAGCGACGATTCCCTCGCAGACGAAGTTCTCAAGCAGGGGGACTGAAAAGTCGTAGACGAATTCGTTCGTCGGGGGGAGCTCTTCGACTGCGACGACTATTTCAGCGGCGAAGGAAGCGGAGTTCTTCAAAAGCTGCAAATCGCCGCTCTGGTTCGCATCGAGATTAATGTTCGCGCCGGCAAGCACGTCGCCTTTCTTC
>CAZPDD010000028.1:0-10545 GCA_964585235.1 Microcaldota archaeon
GTTTTTCTTTATCAATTCACGGGGTTTGCGGCGTGAACTGCGAGCGCTTCACGTGGAAATGAGCAAAAAGTGATTTCAAGCGCCTTCCCCGCTTATTTGTTTTCAATTGCCCAGCGCAAGAGCCCGCGCAGCCTCGGGCCGTTGTCAAGCATCCACGCGTCAGTCCCAAGCACATTCACCACATTGTTCTCTACGCGAACACAGTTGCAAGTCGAATAGCTGATTACCACGTTTGCCGGCTTGCAATCCACGCGCTCGCGGTTGGAGTTCACGCAATACTCGTTTCGTACGCTTCCCTGCACGGTGACGTTCTTGTTCTCGCTTGATATTGCCGAGGCGATTTCCGCTGCGGCCGAAGACCTGCCGGGAATGACTTCGCCCTCGCTTGAGACAACCAGCCGCTCCACAATTGTTTTGGGCGCAAGCGCGTCGCCAATCGCCTGGCGGGGGTTGTCATTCTGCACTAGAATGCCGTTGACCACCTGCTCTTTGGGTGTGAGGAAGAACCGCAGGGCGAAAAACACCGCTGCAAAGACGATGACGCCGATGGCTAGTGCAAGCAAATTGCTCCGGTCCTTCCCTTCCTTTTCAGCCATATTGCAAAACCACCTTTTTTCAGCATTCAACTCAAATGGTGAGCTCAAGCCCTTCCTGCGCAATTAATGTATCGGCAAAAACTTTTTTAGCCTCTTGCAAAAGCACGTCCCTGTCCTCGTACCGGTTGCTGAAGTGGATGAGCAACAGCTTCTGCACGCCGGCTTTTTTCGCAACCCCCGCCGCCTGCCTCGCAGTCGAGTGCTTTTTTTCAAGCGCAACCGCCTTCTCATCTTCGCCAAATGTGCTTTCGTGCACTAAAAGCTCCGCGCCCTTGGCATGCTTTGCCACTGCGGCGCATGGCAGCGTATCGCCCGAGTAGACGATTTTCTTCCCCTGCTGCTCGTAAGTGACGTCCGCGTACTTAACCCGCTTGGCCTTGCCCGTCTTCTCGTCAATCACTTCGCACACGCCGTGCTCCTGAAGAAAGGTGAACAGGTGCCGGCGCAGGCCGGCGGCGTGGCATTTTTTCTTGTCAAAGCGCCGGTAACCGGGCGTCTCAACGCAAAAGCCCAGCGCTTTTCCGGCATGCTCGACCGGAAAGGCGGTGACGGAAAAAAGCTTGCTTTCAAACACCACGCCCGCCTTCGCCGCTTCCTTTATTTCGAGCGGGAACTGGGGGGCAAGCACTCGGGTTGAAAACAGTGTTTCAAGAAGCGCCTTGGTGCCAACCGGCCCCACTACCAGCATTTTTTCAGTGCGCTTTTGCAAGTTCATGCTTTGTATCAAGCCCGGCAATCCCAGGAAGTGGTCGGCGTGCAGGTGGCTTAGAAAAACCGCCTCCACCTTCATCATGCTGACGCCAAAGCGCATCATCTGCTGCTGCACGCCTTCGCACGCGTCGAACAGGTAAACCCCGCCGTACTTGAGCGCGAAGCTAGTCGGGGGGTGTTCCTTGGTGGGCAGCGCCGCGCTTGTCCCCAGTACGACCACTTTCATCATTAGGCTCGCTCGCAAGTAATTTGCGCTGAAAGCCTTTAATAGATTGCATTGCGTATATTTTTTCTGGGGAAAATCCGGCGCTCGTTTTCAGGCGCGTCCAAGTAGTGTGGGGGTTGAATGGCGAGAAAAATGCGCAAGGCAGTTTCCGGCCGCAAGGCGCAGGTTGCGCGTCAGGCACCTGCCTCAAGCCAAGAGGCAGCTGAACAGCCGAAGCAAGTTGATTTTAAAAAGCTGGCCTCAACCGCCGAGATTCCGGTACCCAAGCTGATTGCCGACCGCGTCATCGGCCAGGAAAAGGCCGTCCGCGTCATCAAGAAGGCCGCGAGGCAAAAGCGCAACGTGCTTCTCCTCGGCTCGCCCGGGACCGGCAAGTCGCTTCTTGCCCAGGCAATGGCCGAATTACTGCCCGTTTCCGAGCTTGAGGACGTGCTTGTTGTTGCAAACCCTGCTGATGAGAACACGCCGAAAATAAAGGTCGTCAAGGCAGGAGAGGGGAGAAAGATAGTGGACGGCGAGCGGATGCGCGCGTCAATCCCCGGCGGCAACCAGAACGTCATCGCAATTGCCTTTGTCTTCCTCTCCTCCTTTTTCCTCCTCACCTACGGCAGGCAGAGCCTCGGGGACGTCATCACCGCCGCAATGCTCATCGGCCTTTTCGTCATCGGCGGCATGCTCATGTTCGCGGCGCAAATGGGCAGGAAGGGGTTATTCTCCGGCGTGTTCGAACAGTCAAAGCTACTGATTGACAACGCCGAGCGCAAGAAACCGCCGTTTGTCGATGCGACGGGGGCGCGTTCGGGCGCGTTGCTTGGTGATGTAAGGCACGATCCGCTGCAGAGCGGAGGCCTGGGCACGCCCGCGCACTTGCGCGTTGAGGCAGGAGCACTTCACCGCGCGCACAAGGGGGTTCTCTTTATCGACGAAGTCGCCACGCTTCACCCACGCTCGCAGCAGGAGCTTTTGACCGCAATGCAGGAGAAGAAATACGCGATAAGCGGGCAAAGCGAAATGAGTTCCGGCGCCCTTGTCCACACCGAGCCAGTGCCGACCGACTTTGTCCTCGTCGCAAGCGGCAACGCGCGCGACCTCGCGCGCATGCACCCTGCGCTTCGCTCGCGCATCCGCGGCTACGGATACGAGGTGTACATGGAGGAAAGCATAGAAGACACTCCCGAAAATCGCATCAAGGTGATGCAGTTCGTCGCGCAGGAAGTCATCAAGGACGGCAAAATCCCGCACTTTTCCCGCGACGCGGTTGAGGAGATAATCGGCGAGGCGAGAAAGCGCGCGGGGCGCAAGAACAAGCTTACACTCAAGCTTCGCGAGCTCGGCGGCCTGGTGCGCGCAGCTGGCGACGTGGCGCGCGAAAACAACCACGAGCTGGTCACCCAGCAGGACGTTCTTGACGCGAAGAAAATTGCAGTCACTGCAGAGCAGCAGGTGGCCCAGCAGGTGATTGACCTTCGCCGCGACTACAAGGTCTTCATTACAAGCGGCAGCCAAATAGGCAAGGTCAACGGCCTTGCGGTCATGGGCGACAGCGGCATCATCCTTCCGCTAGTTGCGGAAGTGGCGCCCGCCGCGAGCAAGCAGGAGGGTCGCATAATCGCAACCGGCAAGCTCGGTTCAATCGCGAAGGAGGCGGTTGAGAACGTCTCGGCCATATTCAAAAAGCACATTGGGAAGGACACGAGCAACTACGATGTGCACGTTCAGTTCTTGCAAACTTACGAGGGCCTCGAGGGCGACAGCGCGTCCATAAGCGTCGCAACGGCTGTCATCAGCGCCCTTGAGCTCATTCCAGTTGAACAGAACCTCGCGCTCACCGGCAGCCTGAGCGTTCGGGGCGAAGTGCTTCCAGTCGGAGGCGTGACTGCGAAAGTCGAGGCGGCAATAGAGGCTGGAGTGCAGAAAGTGCTTGTTCCCAAAAGCAATTTCGAAGACATCGTGCTTACGCCAAGCGAGCGCAAGAAAATCGAAATCATTCCCGTAAGCAACCTGTACGAAGTGCTGCAGTACGCGCTCAAGGCCGGGCCGGCGAAGAAAAAGCTGCTTTCAAAAATCAGGAAGGAGTTTGCTGGATGATTTTCTCAGAGCTATTAAAATACGCCGCGCCATAGCTTTTTCATGCTGTTACGCCCTGCCGATATTCCTTCTCTTCTCGCTCGTGAGGGGATTTTTCCGTCTACGGTATGGCGAGACGAGGTTGACCGATTTGCGGCCGACTTCCAAGGCACGTTGCGTGATGTGGGTCCAGAGGAGACCGCTCGGCTTTTGCAAAGAATTCGGAATGCCGAGGAGTCAAAAAATTATTTTAAGGTGGAATCCGGTATTGACCTT
Organism: Microcaldota archaeon; assembly: GCA_964585235.1. GTDB lineage: Archaea > Micrarchaeota > Micrarchaeia > Norongarragalinales > UBA97 > JAGVFW01. The sequence continues at coordinate 3,877 of CAZPDD010000028.1, forward strand.
CAAAGACATCTGAATGCTCTAGGTAAGGTGAGCAAAGAGGTGAAGTTCAGGCTTGGTCATTTTTATCAGCAGCGTAGGCTCGCGAACTTTACTCGGCCATTCCGTCCTTTCATCGCTTTTGCATTTCACAAAGGAGTGTGGGATTCTTATTTTTCTTGGCACGAGCAGCATGAGAATCAAATTTGGAGACGGATTTGGTATAAGCTCAGCAACGATGAAGCCGAGAAATTCCTCAATACCTTAGCCGGGAGGCATGGCGGTTACGTGCGCCACCACGGCGAAGGCGAATTCACCTTGCACGAGAAGCACACTCTTCCCGTAGTAGCACGCATCTCTCTGCATGAAGATGTTCTGCCGCGCCCAAGTAGTTCAGTGCCTGTTCTGGATAAGGACAAACATCCGAAGAGCCTGGGCGGCGGGCCAAGGCCAATGTCGCGCGTCAAAAAACCGTCTAGGCTGCTTGCCTGGGCGAAATCCGCGGCGAAAAGAATGCGGAGAAACGGTCAATAAGTGCTCTACCAAGATTTCCTGTCCTTTATGAATTCTTTCATCGCCCCCGGAAAGCGTTTGCCGCCCGAAATTTTCGAAAGCCTCTCTACATAATCCTCATTCTGTCCTTTATTGATTTGAAAAATTCATCCACTCTCGCAAGCGCCTCGCCAGTTTCCGAGTATTCTCTTACGACGAGCTTTCCGTTCCCGGCAATCATGTTCGATAGCTTCCTTTCGCTGCCCCTTCGGTAGAGACAAAGGATTGGCAGGCGGCGCTGCTCCGCCCGCGCGATTTCATAGCCAACCCCTAAGGACGGCGTGCTCACTTCCGCCACCATGACTTCAGCTTTATCCATCCAATTCATGTCGCGTTCGAATACGAAAACCGCGTCCGCCTCGCCTGAGCTAGTAAGGTTCGGGTCGCCGACGTGCTCAGTGAGCACTCTGCCGTAGTTCTTCAGGTGCCCGACGAGCGCGGCGTAGGTGCCGACGTCCTGGCGGCCGGCCCGGATGGAGCCTGCGAAGTAAATTTCCACGTTTTTCCCCTCCAATAATTACTCGAATCGCGGTTCTTATATTATCCGGCCGCCCCAGTAGTTTTTGGGCTTTTCAGCATTCGTTCGCAAGCATCGTTTTAAAAACATTTATTATCATATAAACGCGAGCGTCATAGACGCAAATTGCTTTACTTTCTTAGGAGGAGATGATAACATGAAGAGAATGAGTGAAATGCCGGGTTTGGACGTCTATACCGACGGCGCCAAGTTTCTTGGCAAGGTGAACGACCTTATCATCGACCTTCAGAAGGGCGAGGTTGCGCGCGTCACCCTCCAGCCAATAGAGAGCCTGCTTGGCACGAGCCAGCAGTGGATAAAGGACAACACCATTTCTTATCACAACGTCGTGAGCGTCGGCGACATAGTTGTTGTCTCCGGCAAGCCCCGCGAGGAGCCGGTTGAGGAAGCCCCGGCAGCCGCCCCCGCAGCACGCCCCCGCTACTCTTTCGTCCAAAACAGGATGCCGTCGTTCAAGTGAGAGGTGAGTTGAGATGGGATTGTTTGACATGTTTTTGGGTGCGCCAAGCAAGCCGGTTAGCGTTGACGAGGCGATGCAGTCGCTTGAGGACGAGGACGTCGATTTGCTTCACGAGCCCGCAGAGTACTACGTCAAGCCCCTGTCGCTTGAAAGCGACGCCGACGTTGCCGTAGTTGAGAATGAAATCCGCCTGAAAAACGTCGTGCTTTTGAACATCGCTCCGCTTGCGCGCAACGCGCCCCGCCTGAAGGAAAGCCTGTCAAAGCTCTCCGCAGCGGCAATGTCGGTCAACGGCGACATCGCGCGCATCAGCGAAGACAAGATTCTCGTCACGCCGCAGGGCATGAAGATAATGCGAAGCGCCAAGAAGCACCCGCGCTAGCAAGTTTCGTTTCTAAATAAGCTTTAGGGGGTTGAGGGAAAAATGGAAGGAATAATCGCAAACGCGTTGAACACGCCTAGAAGCGCAGTCGCGGCTTCATCCGCAAACGATGGCGAGGAAATCAAGATCAGCGTCGTCGGAGTCGGCGGCGGGGGCAACAACACCGTAAACCGCCTTTCGCGCCTGGGCGTGAGGGGCGCGCAGCTATCGGCCCTCAACGCGGACAGGCAGCACCTCGCCACCCTCGCTGAAGGCGTCAAGAAAATACTTATTGGAAAGAGCGTGACCCGCGGCCTCGGCTGCGGAGGCTATCCCGACGTCGGACGCAAGTGCGCCGAAGTCGACCGCAAGACAATCGAAGACCTGCTTTCCGGCAGCCACCTCGTTTTCGTCTGCGCGGGCATGGGCGGCGGCACGGGAACTGGTGCAGCTCCTGTTGTCGCGGAGATCGCGCGCCACCAGGGTGCCATCACCGTCGCAATCGTCACCTACCCGTTCGCGCTTGAGCGCGCGCGCACCGTAAAGGCAGAGGAAGGCATTGCCGCCTTGCGGGAAGTGTGCGACAGCGTCATTGTCCTTGACAACAACCGCCTCGTGCAGCTCGTCCCGAACTTGCCTATGAACCAGGCGTTCCTCGTTTCCGACGAGATTCTCGCAAAGGCAATTGACGGCCTCGTCTTCACCATCACCCAGCCTTCGCTTGTCAACATCGACTTTGCCGACGTCAAGGCAATAATGACACAGGGCGACGTTGGTATGATTGCAGTTGGAACCGGCAAGGGCGCGGCGAAGGTCGACGATGCAGTAAGGGGCGTGAAGACCAACCGCCTGCTTGACGTTGACTTCAACGGCGCGAAAGGCGCGCTCATCCACATCGCGGGCGGCCCCGACCTCACCCTGGGCGACGCCATCAGGGCAGGCGAGCAGATTACCGAGGAAATGGACCCGCGCGCAACTGTCAAGTGGGGCGCGAGGCTCGTCCCCGAGTACGAAGGCAAGCTTGAAATCACCGCCATCGTCACTGGGGTTAACTCGCCGCAGATAGTCGGCAGGGCGCCCCAGAAGAAGGCGGCGGCCAAGGAATTCGGCGACATCGAAATCATCGGCTAACCGCCGAACTTTTTTCCTTTCTTCCTTTTTTCCATTACCTGCCGTATTTTTATTACCGCGCCGTTTTCTGCTATGCGTGTCAACAAGGCGGCAGTTTCTTTCATTTTCAGCAGGCAAGGCAGCGTCCGCCTTGCTGGGGGCCCTGAAGGAAAAGCCTTCCGAGAAGCCTCGCTTCCGGGGCGAGTATGCTGACTACGCTGCTGATGCCTTCAACTACTTGCGTTTCAAGCGCTTTGTCGGCCGCATGAGGCTCGGCGAGGCCGAGGGGCAGGAAGTTTTACGCCAAGCAAGGCGTTTGCTGGTCGGCCGGCATTTTCAGCAAGCCGGCCGCTTCGCTTATTTGATCCCCGGCCTGGTTGTACGCGAAGCCGGCCTTGGGTTGTTGGAAGGTACCGACCAGTATATTCGGCCGGGGGAAATAGAGCCTTTTGCCAAAATCGGCGGCAAGGGGTGGAGCGCAAGCAGGGCCGCCTCGCGTTCGCTGGAAAGGCGTTTTGGTAGGAGAAAGACGCTTGGCTGGACTACGAAGGGGCTTGAAGTTGCTGCGGACCTCGCCCGTGGACTTGTCGAATACCGGGTTTACAAAAAGCAAGGGCACGTCGGCGATGTAGGCGGCACGCTTGTAACGCCCGTTACGGCAGGCGTGGGCATTGAGGTGCCGCTCAAGGTCTGGCCGCTGTTGACCCGCCGGAGGGAGGAAATAGGGAGCAAGGCCCAGGTCGAGGCAAGCGTCGCCGGCATTTGGGGCAACGCCGTGCGCGTCATCGGGCTTGACTCGCTCGTCTACCTTTTTGGCGCAAAGTATTCCAAACTGCTTTTAGCACAGCGGCTTGAGGCCGGAGTTTCAAAAACGCAGATGGCAAAAAGAGGCAAAGCGGCAGTTGAGGATTCGCGCGCAAGGATGCTTGAGCTTCTTCCCAGCCGCCACCACGAGAGGGCATTGAGGCTGCTTGGATTACTCCAGTTCAAGCGTTCGATAGGATAAGCAAGCCGGCCGCGAAGATGATGAAGTAGAGGACTTCCTTTCCAAGCCAGTAGCGCAGCGTAGCAAGGTAATAGACTAGGCCGATGAAAAACACCGGCAGCAACAGCATCCCGAACGCGGTTCCGGCAAGCGCGTTTGCGATGCCAAGCGGGATGGTGATGAGGCTCGCAGCTGCCCACAAGATGGGTTGGCCCGTGAAGTCCTTTCCCTGCGCGAAGGCAAGCAAGGCGATTATGACGAGCAAGTAAAGTGCCCAAGTGCTCCAATACCAGCCGCGTTTCATAACTACTGATTAGTGGTATTCGAGCATAAATTCGTTTCGGTTAGGATTCGAACTGCTTCAGTTTCTCGGTTTTTTTGACAATTCGAGTTTCGTAACAGGTTTTTTCGCCAAAACTAGCGAAAGTGGTTTATAGCTTATGCTCGTCAAAGCGGTTCTTACGCCAACCGAATTTCAGAACATTGAATTTGTCAAAAAACAGACATTCGTGGGGGAAAGGCTTAAATAGTGGGCTTTACACTATAATATGACCTCGAATTTTGAATTCGAGTGGTTGCGAGAGGAGCCAGGGTCGTTCGACTTCTGACGGATTGCCTCCTTGGGGTTGCCTTGGACTCTCGTACCACCCTTTTCGTTTTCTATCTACTATTACGCAGTCCTTCTATTTAAATGTTTCGCCTTCTCCTTCCTTCTTTTGCCATTTTGAGTTTTTTAGTGACTTAATTTGCCAAATGGAGGTTTCTCCTTCCTTTTAGTTGTGTCGTGCTTGTGGTCCCGATTAGCTTATGCAGTTGTCCGGGTCCGCTTTTTTCGGAAAGCACTTTCAAAAAAGCTTCATCCCCTCATTGCCTCATGCGCTTGGTGACAAAACCAACACACGCGGGCTGAGGGTTGATGCTTGCGCTAATAGTGTGAAGAAGCAGTTGCCAATAGCGCAAGCCTTGGTTCATTGCAAGGAATAGTAAAGCGCAGGTGGTATAAAAAGATTTGCTTGGTTTTCAGCCAAGTTCGCACTTTTGAATGCACGCATCCGTCGCAGCCTTTCCGTCGTTGGAGAATGCGATGCAAAACTGTGGCGGGATTTTCTTTTCCACATTTCCGCATACAACTGCCTGAAGTTTCACTGAGCTTGTTGCAGTTATAGCCGTTCCTTCGGCGGAAATTGTTGCAGGCGCGTTGGAGCCGCAGCTGTTGCAGTAGAGCCGCAGGCTTTCCGCCCTCATCCCGTTAATGTGGCCGGCAAGCCCTGCAGCCGTGATGACATCGCCCTTGTTCAGGCTGACTTGAATCGGCGCGGTTGTCCCATAGCCTCTTGTCGAGACTTCGGCAAGTTGACCTTCCAAGTCCGTGTAGGGATTATGGTATGCGTCTGCCGGAGAAAAAGCGAGGTAAAGCATGAGAATGATTGCTGCCCCCGCAAGAAGGGCCAAAGTTGTTTTTTCGGCATTGTTCCAGGGTTGTTTTCCCGTTTCTTTCTCGAAAAATCCCGCCAGCAGGTAAGTAGCCGCGCCGCCGACAAGGCCCGCGGCCACGCCGTATTCCCAATTAGGCTTGCCGCCGATTGAGGCGGAGAAAACCAGGAGAAAAAGAATGAATGCCGCAAGGCAAGCAATTAGCTTTAGTGGCGTAGGGTTAAGATTCACGCAATCGCCTATTTCTTGTCCCGCGCTTTTTTCCCGCTTGCCTGCGCCGTTTGCGGCGCGAACTGTTGCGCCACGCTTTCCTTCACCTCGAGGGCAGTTGCGAGCGTGTCGCGCAGCTGGCGGATGGCATCGCGCGCGAGGTTTGCGGAAAAGACGCGCGCGCCGTTCTGCTTGATGTCAAAGCGTATGAATTCCGGCGCGAAGTCACGCAGTTCCCGGTCAAGCACCTTGGGATAGCTCAGGGGGGTGATGTTGAACCCGACTGTTCCGGGCACGCCGCCTGCTTGGGGGAATGCCTTCTCAAATGCCTTTGGCGCCAGGAGGCGCAAAGCAAGCGCCATAAGCACGTTAAATGCAATTACTGCGATGAAGAAGGCCGCGAGCGAATAGTCCTTGGCCCATAAAGTGATGCCGAGCGCCAGCACGCCCGTCCATAAAAGCGCGTTTGCCGCGCTTTCCTTCAGAAATTCCATAGAAATCGGCATAGTAAGCTATGTGCTGGCGGAGTTTAAGAACAGTTGGTTTTGGAAAGCGGGCCCCTATTGCGCTGTAGCCCCTTTCTCCTTCTCCCCCCTCGGGAGGGGAGTCAACTGGTTGGCAATTCAGTAGGTCATCACGCGCAGGCCGGGCACCCGGTTGAAGTGCCTTGCGTTCGCCGTGACAAGAAGTTCGTTCTCGCATAAAGCTGCTCCCGCAATCATGGAGTCGAGTGCGCCAATGTCTTCCCCGCGTGTTTTCAGTTCGCGCCTTACCTTGCCGCCTTTTTCAGCGTGTTCCCGCGTGAAATCCAGCAGCCGCAGCGAGTCAAAAAGTTTCTTCCTTTCTTCAGTGAGGCCGGATGGAAGCCCTGCGGAAAGTTCGAGTAGTTCCGCACACCGCCGGTGATGCTCGGCATGATGATGCCCGGCGAGTAGCCGCCATCGCGCCGCTTGAAGCCCGGCACGTACCAAATCTCTTTGGCGATCGGGTCCAGGTCCAGGTGCTGCGCCTCGGCGATGAAGCGCTGGAACTCCTGCTCCGGC
>CAZPDD010000029.1:0-10502 GCA_964585235.1 Microcaldota archaeon
CAAGAAAGGCCAGGGAAAGGGAGTGAAAAAAGAGCCTCTAGTCCCCCCGGATTAAGCTTAGCACGGCGCACCTAATCGCAAAGCCGCCTGATGCGCCTTGCCTCCCCCTAGTCCTCCAGCAAATCCCATCCGGCTCAATAAGGCAGGCGGGTAAAATTCTTTCCGGCCACACTCCCCAATGCACTGGGGGAGAGGGTAAATGAAAAGGTTTTAAGCCTGCGGCACGCAAAAGAGTGCGAACTCCCCCTTGCATACTTCAAAGGTGGTACAAATGGCAGTCAACATTGCAATAAACGGCTTTGGCCGCATTGGAAGGCTTTTTCTGCGCGCGGCACTCGAACGCCCGGACTTCTGGAAAAACTGCAACATTGTTGCAATCAACGACCTTACGGACTCCACAACTCTTGCGCACCTTCTCAAGTACGACAGCGTGCACGGCACGCTGAAAGAAAGCGTGGGCTGCACGGAAACGACGCTTTCAGTCAAGAGCAAGTCCATCCGCGTCTTTTCGGAAAAGGAGAATACGAAGCTTCCGTGGAAGGAGCTTGGGGTTGACGTGGTTGTCGAAAGCACGGGTGCCTTCACGGAAAAGGCCAAGGCAATATCGCACTTGCAGGCAGGCGCCAGGAAAGTCCTCATAAGCGCTCCAGGAAAAGGCGTTGACGCCACCATAGTGCTGGGCGTCAACGAGGAGAAGTACGACCCCGCCAAGCACGATGTGGTGTCAATGGCCTCCTGCACCACAGGCTCGCTTGCGCCTGTTGCCAAGGTGCTTAACGACTCTTTCGGGATAGAACGCGGCTTCATGGTCACGGTCCACGCCTACACCAACGACCAGCGGGTCCTTGACTTGCCGCATAAGGACTTGCGCCGCGCGAGGGCAGCCGCCCTCAACACCATCCCCACTTCAACCGGCGCTGCAAAGGCAATTGGCGAGGTTATTCCCGCCCTTTCCGGAAAACTTGACGGCATTGCCTTGCGCGTGCCGGTTCCCGACGGCAGCGTCACCGACCTCACTTGCGTGCTTGCAAACGACGTAACGCGCGACGACGTCAACGCCGCCTTGAAGAAGGCCAGCCAGTCGCAAAAAATGAAGGGCATCCTCGAATACACCGAAGACCCGATTGTTAGCTCGGATGTTGTCGGCAACCCGGCAAGCAGCGTGGTCGACGGGCTTAGCACGATGGTGCAGGGCGGAAAAGGCAGCTTGGTAAAGACGCTTGCCTGGTATGACAACGAATGGGGCTACAGCGTGCGGCTTTTGGAAATGGCCAAGTTCATGGCCGACAAATTGTGAGTCACTGATTAGACACTATGCCCAACATTCCCAAGTTCAATGCCCTCGACGTGTTCAAGCCCCTGCGCGGCAAGCTTGTCCTTCTTCGCGTTGACTTGAACAGCCCCATTGAGAAGGGAAAGGTCCAGGAGAACCCGCGTTTTGCCGCGCACGCCGCGACCATTGCCGGACTTGTTGCAAAGGGCGCGAAAGTCGTTTTGCTCGCCCACCAGGGGAGAAAGGGCGACAAGGACTTCAGTTCCCTCAAGCCCCATGCGGCCATCCTGGGCAAGTTGGTTGGCAAAAAAATACTTTTTTCAGAAGACCCGGCAGTCATCAGCCAAAAGACGCTTGCAAGCGTTGCGAGGCTCAAGGCCGGCGAAATCATGTTGCTTGACAACGTGCGCTACCTCGACGACGAGGCAGTTGAAAAGACGGCTGAAGAACACGCCAAATCCTCCGGCCTCGTCAAGGCGCTTGCACCAATGGCCGACTTGTTCGTTGATGACGCATTCTCAAACGCCCACCGCGGCCATGCAAGCATGGTGGGCTTTTGCGCCGTCCTGCCATCCGCTGCCGGGCCTGTGATGGTGCGCGAGCTTGAGGGAGGCCTAAAGGCGCGCGAGAATGCCAAGCGGCCGAGCGTCTACCTCCTCGGGGGCGCCAAGCCCGACGATGTCCTGAAGCTCATGGCCTACGCGCTTAGGAAGGGAGTGGTTGACAAGATTCTCACAAGCGGCGTAATCGGTGAATTGTGCCTGCTTGCGCGCGGCAGCCAGTTGCCTGCCTCCAAGATGGCCGAGCTCAAGAAAGCCGGCTTTCTCGAGGCGCTGCTTCCGGTCCGCGACTTGATTCACGAGTTCCACGAGTTCATCGAGACGCCTTTTGACTTCGCCTATGCGGATGAAAACGGCGAGCGGCACGAAGTGATGCTTACTCACCTGACAGAAGCCCCTTTTCCAACTGGTGACATCGGCATAAAAACGTCGAACAAGTACTCCAAGATTGCCGCGCGCTCGGCAACCGTCTACGTCAAGGGCCCTTGCGGCAAGTACGAGGAAAAGCCGTTTGAGAACGGCACGCGCGCCGTCTTCACGGCAATTGGCAACAGCAAGGCCTACACGCTCGTCGGCGGGGGTCACACGCTTGCGGCATTTGAGAAGTTCGGCATCCCGGCAAGCAGGCTGTCGCACGTGAGCCTCGGCGGCGGCGCGCTTTTAGAACTCATGCAAGGCCGCGAGCTTCCCGCAATCAAGGCGCTTGAGCTTTCCGCCAAGAAGTTCAGGAACAAGTTCGCCGAAAAGAAGGGCAAGAAGTAAGACGCTAACTCTTTTCATGAAATTCATTGCCAACACCCCCGCAGCAGTAGTCGGCAACGCGGTTGTTGCCGCAGACGTGCACCTTGGGCTTGAGTACGAACTGCAGGAACATGGCTTGCGGCTGTTTCCCAAGCCGAGGAAGGTGGCCGAAGAGTTCAACAAACTGCTAAAAAAGTTCGGCGCGGGCGAGCTGATTATCCTAGGCGACCTCAAGCACGACTGCCGCGGGTTTGAGGAGCGGGAAAAGCGCATGATGAAGGAATTCCTCGCGCACTTGAAGGCCGAGCGCGTGATTGTGTGCAAGGGCAACCACGACTCACAGCTTGAGGAAATAAGTGGCATTGAGCTCGTGCCCGCAGGCGGCTTTGTCTACGAATCCGAAGGCCGCACTTACGGCTGCCATCACGGGCACGCCTGGCCTGCGAAGGAATTGTTTGATGCGGACTCTCTTTTGATGGGCAACAACCACCCCGCAATCGCCTTTGTCGACGGCCTCGGCCACAGGCGGGAGGAAAAGGCTTGGGTGAAGGGCGAACTGAAGGCGAGCAAAAAATTTGGCACGCGCAGGCAGGACGCGATTGTCTTTCCCGCTTACTCCAAGCTCAGCGGCGGAATTGCCTTCAACACACACAGAGAAAGCGGGCTTCTTGGCCCGCTTTTCAACAACGGGCTGTTCGACCTTGAGGCGGCGGAGGCGTTTTTGCTCAGCGGCGTGAGGCTGGGCCGCATTGGCGATCTTCGGCGTGGCCTGCCGCAGCTTGCGGGGCGTTCACGGCGGCGTCCAGCACTAGCTTAAAAACCTTTCAAGCCACTATAATTGCAGCAAGTTTTATCCTGTTTTCTACAAAAAGGGTGTTTCTGTCTATGGGAAAGAAGGGACGCGGCCGCGAGGGCCTTGTAAGGTGTGAAAAATGCGGGTGCACCACGCGGCGCGACAAGGCGGTTTTCATCGAAAAGCCCATGTTGATGAACCCGCTTGACCGCAACCAGGTCACCGAGCCGGATGCCTACCGCCGGACTCTTTACCGCGAAGTCTGCTACTGCATCTCGTGCGGCAAGCACGGCCGCATCTTCGAGAAGAAAAAGCAGCAGAACGAACGCCTGCGCGAGAGGGAGCGCGAATGGGCTGCGCGGGGCGGACAGCGCAGGAACACAAGCGGTTATGGCGACGGCCGCGACCGACACGCCGTCCCCGGCAGGACATCCCCCCAAGCCAGCGGCCAACCAACTTCCCAGGCGCCGGCCACTCAGCCGGCTCCGGCTCAAGAATCAGGGCAACAGTCGCAGCCGCAGGCGGAAGAAAGCGAAGTGCCGCAGGAAAGCGCCGGCCAGTAAAACCCGCTTTGCGCGGGGGGCTTGACTAAAGTAAATAAACTCTTTTTTACATCATCTTACTGCAGTTCATCTTCTTTGGGCCCGTAGTCGAATGGTAAGACGTCAGTCTCACACACTGAAGACCCGGAGTCCGATTCTCCGCGGGCCCACTTTTTGCAAAAATCAGGTGCAGTTTTCCGCAACCCACTTCAAGTAGCTTTTGCTCCCCCGCGTAACTTCAAGGGCGATTACCTCGGGGTTTTCGTAAGAGTGCATCGACTTTATCGCCTTCTCAAGCGCAGGGTATGCCTTGTCGGTGGTCTTCAATAAGAGAATCAATTCCTTGGCCTTGGCGAACTGGCCTTTCCACTTAAAGAAGCTCGTGGCCCCTGCGAGCACGTTCGCGCAGGCTGCGAGACGCTTGCTGACTACTGACTTTGCGATTTTCTCCGCCTCTCTCACGTCGGCGCACGAAACAATTACCAAAAGTATTTTCGGCACTCTTTTCATTAGAACACCCCCAACCCACGCTCAGTACTCGAGCAAATTCTTTTGCTTCAAAAGCGCTTCTTCAACCCCAAGCGCGTTAAGCCCGCGGCCGCGCAGTTCGGAGGCGAATTCCCCTGCCGGGCCGTGCGTGCACCAAACTTTGCTTGCCCCCGTCGCTTCGATGAACTCAAGCAGCTGCTCGTAATCAGGATGGTCGCTTAAGGGAAAGGCGGCGTCGACGCCGTAGTACTTTTGATGCAGCGCCCAGCCTGTTGCAACGGCCGTCCGAACGGGCTTGCGGTAATGCGAGCCGATGTTGGCAGCCGCCTCCATTGACAGGGAGTTCATGGGGACGATGGCGGCAAACGCCTCGTTGTAAAACCCGGCCGCCTCCTCCCCGCCGGCGCCAACGAAGTCAAGGCCCGCGCCGTGCTTGTTGTACACTCGGCAGACGGCCTCGACCATGCCTGAAACTAGGGGCGCGGTTCCCAGGTGGTTGTTGAGAATTGCGACAAGCTCCTGTGCCTTGCCCAGCGAATAGGCGCCGAAAAGCGTGATGAAGCCCTTTTCCTGCTGTTCTTGCGCCCACTTGGCGATTTCCTCGTAGACTTGTTGGCGCGGGGGAAAGACCCATTGCGGCGAGCCGTAAGTGCAGTCAAGCAGAAGCTCGTCGCAGCGCACGACCTCGGCAGCCGGGCAGGTGAGCGAGGCGGTTGTGTTAAAATCGCCGGTGTAGACGAACTTACTGCCGTCGGCTTCCACCGCAACCTGCTTGGCGCCAAGCACGTGGCCCGACTCGTGCAAGGAAACTCTCGCGCCGCCAAAAGCAACTGACTCGAGGCTTTCCTTGCGCTTGCCGGTGCGCGCGTAAAGCAAGTCGAGGGTTGCCTGGCTTGCAATCACCTTGTGCGAGGCGCGGATGAAGCCCGTGTGGTCGGAGTGGGCGTGTGAGACGAAGCACGCGTCGCCGGCGGCGTCAAGGCCGAACTTCTGCCCTCCGAGGGCTAGGCACGGGCCAAGTGGGTCAAACTGCATGCATCCCCTACACGCTAGCAGGGCTTAAAATAGTTGCGTTCGCTTAAGGGGTGCATATGACTTCCTTCGAAGGCGACATTTTAGTCAGCAAGGGAAAGCAAGTGGTATTCTACAGCATTCCCTCAAGCGTCGAGTGCGAACAAGTGCGCCACTTCCTCCTCACTCACGGCGCGCTCTTCACCGAAGTGGACGTGACGAAAAGCGCTTTCGCCGCCGAACAGTTGATGAAACGGACGGGCAGCATCCAAACGCCCGTCATTGACGCAAGCGGCTTTCTCGTAAAGGGATTTGACGAAAAAGCTCTTTTGAAAGCCCTTTCTTCCCCTAGCCTGCCATCCGGGCAGTAAGCCACACAAGCCCGACGAGCACGGGCTGGTGCAGCAAGTAAATTGCGAGCGAATGCCCTCCAAGGAAGGAAAGCATTTTTGAAGCAGGGTTGTTTTCCCCCAAGGGTTTTGCGAAAGTCCTTTCCCCAGCTGCGAACAGCCGCTTTCCAACCGCAACCCCAAGCAGCATCACGCCAAGCCAAGGGAAAAGCGGAAAGTAATCCAGGCTGTAAAAACCGGGGAACTTGAGGCCAAGCCAAAGCAAGTAAGGAGTGTTGACGGTGATTTTGTCAATTGCAAGGCCGATTGCGAAAGAGGCGAAGGCTGTGCCAATCAAAAGCACGTCGCTTGCAACAAAAAGCGACGAGATGATGAGGCCAATGCCGATGAAATGCAGTATGCCGAACCATATGGTGCCGTTGTTCTGTAGGAAAAGAAAAGTCGCGGCAGTGACAAGCAGACCGAGGGCAAAGATTTTCGCTCCTCGCAAAACAATTTTTCGGTAGAAATCCCTTCGGCCGCTCTTGCCATAAGCAATTGCGAGGGAGACGCCTGCAATGAAAATGAACAAGCCGGCGGTTGCGCGCGGGAACCAAAACCAGAAGCCTGCCGGCAATGCCGGAGCGCGGTTTAGGAAAAAGCGCAGGTCAAAGAGAATGTGGAAAAATACCATCATCACTATTGCAACGCCGCGGGCGGCGTCAAGCTCCCAAAACCTTGTTTTCACAAGAAAGCTTGTGCAAGTGCACTAAAATAATGGTTTTTAATGGCCAAGCGCGTAATGCCTGCATGCTAGGAAGGACGCACTTGCTTCTCGCGGCGCTGCTTTACGCCCCGCTTCTTTACGCCTTTTCCGCCCAAGGATACTTGACTATCCTGCAGGCGGCAGCCCTGCTTTTCGGCGTCCTTTTAGGAGTGCTTTTGCCCGATGCCGACGGCAACGGCTCCAAAATAATGCGCCGCCAGAAGCTCGGCCTCGCGGGGGCTTACGGACAAAACGCCAAGAACTCTGCCGGCGCGGCCTTTCCAATTGTAGGTTATGCCACGCGCTACTTGTTTTACCTGCCGGCTTCCACAATCCTTTCCTTCACCAGCCTCAAGGATTCTGCCCACCACCGCGGCTTTTTGCACTCCCTTCTTGGAGTTGCGCTTGTCACCCTCTTCTGGGGCGTTATCCTCGGTGCCCTCAAATACTTTGCCGTACTGCCGCTTTCGTTTTCCATCCCCCTGCTTGCGGGCATGGCAGGCGGGGCGATGTTGCACCTTTACCAGGACTCGCTCACTCCAAGCGGCGTCAACTGGCTGTTTCCGGGCAAGGCGGTTTTCCGCGGCCGCATCAAGACCGGCGGGCCGGGCCTCGGCCGCAGCCATTCTTTCCACGAGTCGCAATCCTTCGCAGTAGTTCTCTTCCTCATCCTCGCAGGCGCGGTCTCGTGGCTTGCGCTCTTCTCTTCGGCAAACGCCTTTTTCCTCGCCGCAGTCTCCCTATTTGCCCTTCTTCTAATCGCCCTTGCCTGCGGCCTTGAGTCGCCCCTTTCGCAGGGGCTGCTTGACTGGGAACAGCAACAGCTTTAGACACAATAGTCCCTTCCCCCTACCCTTGCGAATTTGTTCGCTAACTTAGAACAAGCTTCCGCCGCCCGCGCCAGTTTCAGGCGGTTGTGCCGGACCGGCTTCCTCGCTTTCCTGCGGCGCGCTGCCGCCAAACATTCCCATCGCGCCGTCTGCAGGCGCAGGGGCTTGCGGGCTGGGTGCGAGTGACGCGGGCGAATGAACCGAGTTGAAAAGCGCCTCAAGTGCCGCTACGAGTCGCTCTTCAGTAGCCGTTTGCAGCTGCTCTTGCGAACGCCATTCGTCGTCGTAGACGATTGCGAGAAAGACGAACTTCCCGCTTGCGAGCTCAACGTCGATTACCTTCTCGTGAACCAGGTCGATGCCGTGCGCATCCTGGCTGCTGGCGGTAAGAAAGACAAGCGCGGCGTCTGCCCCCTCGTCAAGAAGGCGCTTTGCCGCAAGTGGGATTTTGAGCAAGTCGGGCGCGGTGAAGCGCTCGAGCGTCACGTCGGAAACGCGTTCGGAACACATTTGCGAGCACGCCTCAAAAGCGTCCAGCTTATTTTGGGAAACGTCGACAAAACCAATTCGCATGCATAGCTTACCCCATCGGGATATAAAAATCCGTTGCGGCCTCAACTTCAATTATGGAACTTAATGAAATTGCTGAAAAGCACGGCTTAAAGCACTTGGCCGACGGGGACGCGTGGATGCTGGCTGAGGACATTCCCAACGTCGACTTTTTCTTCTGCCAAATCTGGCTTCGCGCGTTTGTCAACAACATGGACGCAAGCTGCGGGCAAAACTACTCGAAAATCCTCGGCATTTTCACCGGCACCGACATGGCGTTTTACTACGGTAGGAAAAGCTGCCTTGACTTTACGCTCAACTTGGTCAAAAAAATTGAGGCCGACCCGGCTTACGGAGAGCAAATCAACCGCAACATAACCAAGTTTTCCGATGCGCTTGAGGCAAGCGCGGTCAAAATCCCCCAGGACTGCAAGCAGCTTTCAAACGAGGAGCTTTGGAACATTTTGGACGAGCACGTGAGGGTGCACACCGAGCTTTATGAATGGGGCTGGCTGCCAAACGCAACTGACATGTTCTACTCCGAGTTCACGGAGCTTCTAAAGAAATACTTGCGAAGTAAAGTCAACTCGGAAGAGCAAGTGAACGCCCTCTTCGTCGCGCTCACGTCCCCGTCGCAAAAGAGTGAGGAGGCGCGCCAGCACGAGGAGTTCCTCAAGCTTGCAATCGAGATTGAGAACAGCGAGTTTCACAAAAAGCTGTTCTTGCACAAAAGCGCGGGTGAAATTGAACAGGAAATGCGCGGAGCAGTAAGGGAAAGACTGCTTGGATACTACGAAAAATACTCGCCCATCTCAGCGCTTTGGATTGGCGAAAAACAGCCGCTTTCCCATTACATTTCCGAACTCTCAAACTACCTCAAGCAAGGAAAGTCCCCGGCGGCCGATCTTGAGGAAATTGGTGCAAAGCTCAAGATGGTTGAAAAGGAAAAAGAGAGGCTCGATGCAGAGCTTGGAATTGACCAAAAACACAAGCGCCTGTTCGGCGTTTTTGGCGAATTCATGCTGACAAAGCTTTACCGCCGCTACCGCCAGCTTCGCGCGCTTTACCGGCTGCGGCCGGTTTTCAAGGAAATCGCGCGCCGCTTTGGCATCACGCTTGACCAAGCGCGGTTCATGAGGACGCCGGAATACCGGCAGTTGCTGGTTGACGGAACTTTCGACACTTCAGTCTTGGCGGAGAGGATGAAATTCACGGCCTTTTACGCGGAGCAAGGCCGCGACTTGGTGCTTGAGGGCGGGATTGCGCGCGAGTTGGCTGAAACTGCAGTTGAAAAGTTTGACAAGGACATTTCTGAAATCCGCGGCCAGTGCGCGTGCCTTGGCAAGGCTACAGGCAGGGTGAAAATCGTGCTTTCACCGGCTGACCTGCCGAAGATGCAGCAGGGCGACATCTTGGTTGCAATCGCGACCAACCCGGACGTCGTGCCTGCGATGAAAAAGGCGGCTGCAATCGTCACTGAACAAGGCGGAGTGACGAGCCACGCCGCTATCGTGAGCCGCGAGATGAACATCCCGTGCGTCATCGGAACTAAAATCGCGACGAAAGTGCTTAAAGACGGCGACTTGGTGGAAGTTGACGCGACCAAGGGGATTGTGAAGAGGCTATAATCAGCTTTTTCACCTGACGAACGAAGTTGTCGCGCGGGTGGCCGGGTTACAACAACTTTTTAATCAGCTGAAATCCCTTACTAACAAACAGGGGCCTAGGATATGGTGCTTGAGGAATTGACTGAAGTGTTCGCAGGCGGGTCGGAGACTGCGAGCGCGTGGGGCAAAACGGCCTTTGGCGTGCTTGTTGTCGCAATCGGAATGGCATTATTCGGCGATGCAATGGGCTGGTGGTTTTTGCAGCTGCCCGTCTTCCCGCTTGCGGTAATCTTCTTCGGCTTGATTTTCCTCGCGATGATGAAATAATGAAAAGGGTAAGCTCTCAATCCCATTTGACGTCTATTTGATGGCCGTCATCAGAAAGTCTCCTGAGAAAAGCAAGCCATTCGCTTCTTTTTACGTTTCCGCTTCGCCAAAGCGACTGGGCAAAAAGACGGTCATTGGTGCCAAGCGGGATTGGAACTCGTTTTGACCCTTCGTGCGTTTCCTTTCTCCAAGTCAAGTGACTGCCTCCCCGCCCTCTTTTTTCAAGATTAAACCCCCAGCGTTCAAGAGCCCAAATAAAGTCTCTGCGGCTCCAGCCGACGGGAATGTGCTGCGTCTGGATAATTTCTTCCCTTGGAAAACGAAATTCATTCGGCATAGGCAAATCATTCGCCAGAGTATTCTGCTCCTGCAATTTCCTTTTTCCCCTACCGGGGACAAGAGGAGGCGCGATGTCCTTAAATGCAGGCGGCTTATTACTTCTGCGAACCTGCCGCCTTACCTTGCGCTCTTGCGCAAGGCGCATTTTCAATACCTCAAGCACCTGCTCCAACTCAGCTTTGCTCTCGGGGGTCATTGGAGGCGTCGGCCGGGCCATTTCAGCGGGCTTTTCCTCCTCGAAATTTTTGGGAGCCGGTACGGCTTGTTTTTTGGATCTGTTCCCCGCCCATTTTGCAATCCTGTTGGCTGCAAGCGCTCCTGCGAGTAGCAGGGCTGGAACGGCGGC
>CAZPDD010000030.1:0-10346 GCA_964585235.1 Microcaldota archaeon
TTATCGCCCGCACTTATGGAAAGTCCAGGGGCCCGGCGTGTTTTCTCATTGCCGGCTTGCTTGCAGGCACGGCGCAGATTGTTTACGGCGGTTGTTTTGTCTGCAGGGAAGAGCGGTGCAAGGCAGCTGGCGCGGCTTTCTGCGAGTTTTCGCTCTCGACCTGCACTCCCGACGAGCACGACGCGTTTTTGGGCAAGACGGCCCAGACGGTGGCCCAGCAGGCCCCAAAGCCTTCGGCGCGCATGGCGGGGGGCAGTTCCGAATAAAACCTTTTGTTTATACGCCCGTGCGGTAACGCCCGCCTTTTTACACCGGCGGCGCATGTTTTCTTCTCAAGGGGGTGGGTCGTCGTGTTTGGCAGCAGGCTTCTTGGCTTCGTGTTCGTCGTTCTCGGCTTGTTAGTGATGGCGTGGTTTTCCTACACTATAATCACGTATTCCGGCACGGTCATCGGCGCCATAGTGAGTTTTGTCACGACAAATGATTATGCCAAGCTCCAGCAATGCGGCGTGCACACGCCTCCCCTTTTCGCCAAGATACAGGCTGACCTGGCGGTGTTCATACTGCCTTTGCTTTACGGCGGCATCCCGCTTTCGCTGATAGTAATCGCCATTCTCATGTTTCTCGGCGGCTTTAACTTCGGCAAGGCCGCCGGCTTGGCGGCCGCGGATGAAGGGCCGCGGGAGGCGCGCGGGGAACGCGGCCGGCGGGAGGATGAGGAAGAGGAGCGGGACGAAGGGGAGGAAGAGGAGGAAGGCGGCAGGCACGGCCGCGGCAAGCGGGGTGGCCGGAAATGATTCTTACGTGAGGGGGGGGTGGTTTTGGTGAAGCTGGATGTGCCGGTGATCGAGTTTCGGCGCAGGAGGGTTGACTTTCCTGCAGAGCCCGTTGCGCAAGCAATTGAGGGCGCGCAGGATTTTGTTTCGCAGACGGGCGAGTTCGTGGGGGAAGCGGGCGGCAAAGGCATTCAGGCTGTGAGGACTGCTCCGGGGAATGTGGGAAAAGGCGTCAAGGCAGTTGTTTTGGCTGGAAGGAGGACGCCGAGGTACGCCAAGGCGGGTGTAAAGAAGTTGGTTGTGGGGGCCGGGAAGGGGGTTGAGCTGCTGATTGACGCAGGCGAGGGGGTTGTCCACGCAGCTGCAAAGCCGGCTAAGAAAGTGGCGGGAAAACTCAGGAACGCAGGCAAGGCGTTGGTCAAGTAAAAGGGGTCTGGCATCGGTGCATTTTTGGGGGAGGTGGGGTAGGAATGGCAATTTCTGTTAGGAAGCGTAACGGAAGCACTGAGCCGCTTCAATTGTCGAAAGTCGAGCATTCCATCGTGAAGGCGGGAGGGAGCGTCGAGCTGGCAGGCGAGGCGGTGCTTGACCTGGCCGGCTGGATAAAGGACGAAGTCAAGGGCGGGGTCGTCACTACCGTCGAGATAGAGAAGAAAGTCATTGGTTTCATCGCCAACAAAAATTCGCAAGTGGCATCTGCAATGCAGAAATTCGTGAAAAAAGCGGTATAACAGCTCAAGGGAGCTTTTTGCGCACAAGGGGGGATTTGGAATGGCGGATCTGTTGACCGTAATAATCGTGCTTCTAGTAGTCCTTTGGCTGCTCGGGTACGTGGGTTCCTACACGCTTGGGGGCTTGCTTCACATACTGCTCGTCATAGCCCTCGTCCTGCTGCTCCTGCGGCTCATTCAAAGGATTTAGCCGGCGGGGAGTAAAAGGGGGGGCATTGGCTCTCCTGCGGGTGGTCGCTAACGAGCACGCTAGGGGAGGAAGAGGTTTTTCGATAAGTTGAGCTTTGGGCGGGCCGTGCTGTGGCTTAGCGTTGCTTGACCGCAGGTTTTGCGCCCTTGATTTTGGGGAATATTGCCTTGAGGCGCTTGCTGAATTCGCGGCTGTCCGATTCAGTCAGCGTGCCGTCCTTGAGTTCGGTGAGAAAGTGGCGTGCTTCGGTGTGGAATTCCTGCACCTTGTCGCCGTCGTATTTCTCAAGCCTCGCCTCTTGTGAAAACTCGTTTTGTAGGAAAACGACCTTCCTTACTAGGGGTGAGGAGAAATCGCGGTAGTCAAGCTCGCCTGCTGAAATGATCCCGTCGGCCGCGTCGAACTTTTCGCCGAGTATGCGGCCGTCGCTAAGGATGGTATCAGATTGCTTAGGCACGTATTATACTATGGCGCCTCTTGCATATAACCCTGTGTATTCCCATGCAGGCCAGGTCATGTTTCAGGCAAATTTTCCAATGCGCCGTTTAATACTCCAGTAGCAGCATTGTTTACTACGGAAACAACTGATTTTTCCTTTGCGAGAAGAAAAGGGGAAAGCGTCTCTAAGGAATTTTTGGCGGAATCCAAAAAAAAGCTTTTTCAAGAGGTGCAGGAACATGATGAAGTCAAAATCGAGCCGGGTCAAAACCCACGTCGCAAGAATAAGGCGCAAAGTGAAGTCGCGTCTTAAGCACACGCGTTCAAAGCGCAGGAAAGTCCAGTAGCCCCATGAGGGGGGTTAACCGACGTGCATCTCCGTCGGCTCAAGCCCAGTTTGCCCAAGTATTTTCTTCAATTCCTTCAGCTCGCCTTGGGTCACGATGCTTACGCATTCTCCCGAGTGCCCCATTCTCCCGGTCCTTCCCGCCCTGTGCAGGTAGAACTCGGGCTTGCCCGGCAGGTCGACGCTGTAGATTCGTTTTACCCCCTCGAAGTGCAGCCCGCGGGCCGCCAAGTCGGTGGCAATAAGCAGTTGCGCGTCGCCGGCAGCGAATTTTCTGATCGCATCGTGGCGCTTTTGCGAGTCAAGTTCCGAGTGCAGCAGGATGGAGCGCGTGCCCCATCGTGTGAGCCAGCTTTTCAGCCTCCCCGCTGCCTCGGCGCTGCTGCAAAATGCAATTGACTTGCCCGGCGTTTTTCCAAGCATCTTAGAGACGGCACTTGCCTTGTTTTCCGCAACCACGTAGTAGTGGCTGATTGTTTGCGCGGCCGTCTTGCCCGTCTTAATTTGCACAAAGCCGTCTTTTAGCAAGCCGCTTGCATGGCCGAGCGTTTCGGCGGGCATCTGCACGCAGAACATCATCGTCTGCCTCTCCTTGGGCAGCCTTGAGGCAATGTGCCTTACCGATGCGGAAAATTCCTTTTGGAAAAGCCGGTCGGCCTCGTCAAGGACAAGGGCGTGGAACAAGCCGGGCTTGAGCGAGCCTTCGTTCAAGAGTTCGTGCAGCCGTCCTGGCGTGCCGACGACTATGCGGGCGCCTTTTGCAATCAGCTCCCGCTGCCTTTGCGGCGGCGTGCCGCCGTAGGCGGCGACCACGAGCATTCCTGCGGGCGCGATTTTCCTGCTTTCATTCGCAGCCTGTATTACAAGCTCGCGCGAGGGCTCCATGACAATGGCCCGCAGCCCGGGGTCCTTGAGCATTCGCTCGACGAGGGGGATGACGAATGCGGCTGTCTTGCCAGTTCCCGTAGGCGCCCGGGCGATAAAGTCGCGTCCCGCAAGCGCCGGCTCCAAGACTGCCGCCTGTATGTCCGTAAGCTGCTTGAAGCCGATTGCAGCAAGCGCTTTTTGCACTGTCGCGCTAAGCGTTTTCATCAAACAAGCATATCACGCGCCAATGTAATATTACCCTCACAAAACCGCTTCGCCCCCTCTTCCCTTCAGCTTTGCTCCTTCCCCCCATTATCCTTAAATACTCCGCAAGCGTGCTTTAACCTGAACCTGATGAAGCGCGAGTTGCTCCTCTTCGCATGCATGTTCTCATTTCTCCCAGCCCTTGCCCTGGCGGGCAATGCGTTTGGCGTGGAGGGCAAGCAGCTTTTCAACTACGGCAGCTGGTCGAACATGGAGCTTTCCGACTGGCCTGCGGACGCGCGGGACTTGTGCGAACAGCATTTCAACGCCGTTGTGGACGCATGCCGCAAGTCGGGTTACAAGAACTGGGCGGTAAGGCGCCTGATGGGCGGCTACGAGTTCACTCCCCAGCGGCGCAACTTCGGGTTGGATGACTCGATAATGGGGCCGAACAAGTGCGATTATTACGCGAACAGCATTGACGAGAACAGGATAATTTCAACGACCCTGAACACGATGTGCAGCACGAAGATAAACAATGGCGTCGCGTCTTCAAACCAGTACTCCTGCACTTTCACCTGCACCGCATGGGACTGCGATTCGGACCTCAAGCCGAACGAAGTGGCTGGCTGCGGGGTGAACAGCAGGTTCCATCCGAATTCCAATTCGCCTGACCCTTTTGACTGGCAGACGCCGGGGTGCAAGCAGGACATGAGGGAAACTTGCGAGTCAAGGGGGAAAAGCTGTTCGCTCTCGCGGCCTTGCGAAGTGAAGCAGCGCAAGAATTCAGGCGGGGTGGTTTACTGCGGCTGCAGCTGCGATTACGTTCCCTTCGAGTCTAACTTCGACGCGGCCGCGTGGGATTCAAAGCCCAGGCCCAAGGTTGACTTGGACTCGTTCAACCTCGAGCAGTGGCGCGATTCGCACAAGAGTTCGTGCGACCCGACGAGGGAGTTTGTGAGCCACGATAAGGACGTCGTCCCCGACCTCGTGGCGCGCAAGAACGACGCGATTAGGCACAGCCTTGATGCCCTTCCCAAGGAAGCGATTTCGCTAATCGGCGACGGCGAGGTTGGAATCGAGATTAAGGACGCGAACGGCGAGAAGATGGATTGGACTGTGACAATACAGGGCGGAACGGTTACCCAAGTGTCGCAAAGGCGCTCTGAAAACCCCGTCCTGCGGCTGGGAACTTCGCGCAAAGTGCTTGACTCCATCACTCATTCAGTCGACCCGGCTAACGCAGCGAAGCTCGCCATTTCAGACGGTCTTATTGGCTTCTATTCCCCCGACCCGTTGAAAAACGCGGCAATTGGAGTTGTTAAGGCCAACTTGCTTGCCAAACCCGCCGCCAAATTGGGGACTTTCAGCGTATTTTACGTCACGCCCGCCCAGATGCAGATTGTCTTGGGCAATTCATACCAGTCGGGCGGGCTTGCGCCTGTGCTTGACACGCTTGGGGCACCGGCAGGCTTCACGAGCGCAGCGAGGATGAACGTCGTCCAGGCAAGTTCCCTTGGATTTTCTGCCAGGGCAGGCATCACCCCCGTCGGCTCCTCATACAGTTCTCCCGTGACTCTCAGCACGGGCTTTTCATCCGCCCGCGGCACCGCGGCCGTAATTTCCTCAGGCGGTGGTTCGCACGGCAACGCCGCCCTGGCCGGGGGTTTCACCGCGCAGCAGGCTTACGTGGGCGCGCAGTCTTTCGCAGCCAGCCATGCTGCCGCGACCACGACTTCGTACGCCCGGATTGGTGGAGGCAGGTCACGATGAAGGAAATCAAGCAACCAACTTCGCAAAACGCCGCTTCGTCCAAGGCCGCTTCGTTCACCATCGGCACTCCGGTTGCTGCAATCATCGCGCTTGCCATCCTCGCCGTGTTGGCCGCCGGCGTTTACCTCGCCTTGCCTTTCTTGTCAGGCGGCTCGGCCTCGCCGCAGGCTGCAGGAACTTTACCGCCTGAGGTCTCTTCCTCCGCTGGCGCCTCTGGTGCTGATGCGGTCAGTTTCAAGGACGTTGAGGAGACGCCTGTTTCTTCTGTTGATGAAGTTTCCTTGGAAGAGGCGTTGGCGCACAACGGCATTCCTGACGCGGTTGTCGAAATCCAACCGGGCCGCATCCTGGTGGCGTTCAAGCTTGCAAGCGGAGTTGACCGCGATGCGTCGGCGTTCTTCGCCCTCGGCCTCGTCGCTCCTTTCGCCAACCCTTCGGATGAGTTGATGGTGGAGGTGCAGTCGGATGCCGGTGCGAGGACTTACTCCGCCAAGGCCTCAGACGTGCAGGATTACCTTGACGGCAAGCTAACCGAGGAGCAGTTTGAGGCGGCAGTCAAAGCGCGTTAAGGCAGGCGGCTTTTGTTCTCGCGGGGGGGCGGGGCCATTCGGAAGATTTTTATTCGGAGTATTGCTAATTGCTGTTGTTTTCAAACGTGGGTGTAAAAGAATTTGAAGGGTTTTTTCGAAATTGTCAAGGGCCGGCGCACCACTTATTCGTTCAGTTCGCGCAACGTCAGTGTGCAAAGCCTAAAACGGATTTTGGAAGCCGCGCGGTGGAGTCCTAGTCCGCTTAACGTACAGCCTTGGAAGTTCGTGGTAGTTAAAAGCAAAAGGAAAATCTCCGAGTTCGTGGATGCCTCTGCTTACGGCGCCTTTCACACGGACCCTGCGGTATTAATCGCTGTGATTGTCGACCCAATGGCTATTCACGTTCGCGAGCATGCTGGCTTTGGTGTCCGGATTAGCCGCCGTGATGCCTACATTTCAATCGGGGGGGCTGGCTTGGCAATCGCACTAGCCGCGCGTGCGATGGAAATTGACTCCTGCCTGCTGACGCCTGATCAGGAAACGGCGCAGCGAATCCTGGGCTTGATGAAGGGAGTGGAAGTACCGCTCGTGGTCGGGCTTGGTTATGGGATCAAGGGCGCGCAGGCCCGAAAAAGAGAACGCAAAAAACTCTCCGAACTCACGAGAGTCTGAAGCACGGGCCATCAAGAGAATTTGGATTGAAATGAGCGGTTAAAACGTTTCGACCGGCAGTGCGCGAGCGCCTCGAAAGCGACTGGCACATAGGAAAAGCGGCATAGGAAATGGCAAATTCGGCATTTTCATTGCTCCAGAAAGCTTTTTGCGAAAGAGTATTGCGTAAACCCGTAGTTTTCGTAGTTTTTGGAAATGATTTTCTTGGCATCGCGCAGGATTGGCGCGAGGCCGGTTTTTTCGGCCAAGTCAGCAAGCGTGCCGTTGTTTATTTCCGTGTCTTGCAAGGCGAGTATGTCGTTGGCGTCCTTCCAAATCTTGGAGTCTAAACGTATTACTTCGGCGTTGGGCTTTCTTCGCTCGTCCGTGCGTTCAACCAGCGCTACGCACTTGTAAAGCAGGAGTAGTTCTTTGTTCGGGGTGTAAATAGCGGTTTCCTCTTCAATCCGAGTACTGGTTGAATTGCTTGGCAAGAAATTCCACCGTAACGGAAGTACGCTGTTTTTGTAAGGGTTGGTTATAATGTCTAAGTCGAGAATTATTTCCGTGTTCCCTGCTCGCTTCACCCACTCTTTTGGCTGGAACGGTCCTCGCCTATAGTAGCCGTTGCTCCGGGCGTATTGCTGTTCAAACTCTTCTTTTTCCCGCTTGTTTTGAAAGACAAGGTCAATGTCTTTGGAGCCGAGTGCCCCAAACCCGTGCGGGTCGCCCAACCTAGATTTGCCCAATATTAGTTCACCAAGCTTTGCTGAAGGTCGTTCGCGTGGCTTGGTGTAGTAGTAAACTGCCCAGCCTCCGACTAGGTAAGTCGTTTTTTTGTTGTCTTGCAGCCACCGCGCGATGTTGAGCAGCTCAAGGCGGCTTGGCTCGGTTATTGAAGGGTCGTAGTCCGTTATTCTTGTTGCCATTTGTTCGCCTGTTTCTTAATCCAATTGTCAGTAGCATAAGCATAACGGCTGGAATACAAGTCTAGGAGAGTGCGCGGCAAGCCCGTCGCCAGAATCTTGCCGTGCTTTACGGGTGAAATGGGCAGGTCTTCTGGATAAATGTTTATGATCATAGTGCCTTTTGAGAGTTGCGACAATTCCGTAACCGCTTGCTCCGCTTTTTTTGCACCGGGCGCGATTGCGTGGATTTGTGGGTCGCGCAGGTAATCGTCGTAATGCTTCCAGGCGCTGGTGAGGCAAAAGACAAAATCTTTTTCAGCCAAATAATCCGCCGCTTGCTTTGAACTCATCGCAAGCTGGAGGACGGCAGTTGGCTTGGGGAAAGTGCGAAAGGCGGCAAATAGGCTCAGCAAGCCGGGCCAAGTGGAAACTTGGTAGCCGCGCCCGGTTTTTGCGACAACGTTCTTCTCCTGCAAGTAGCGGACGAGGTTGTGCGCGGTTTCAAAACTAGTGCCAGCCTTCTTCCACACCGAATACTGCGTGAACGAGCCGAGTTCAATCAATGCCTCAAGCGCCTTAAGCGTCCTAGGCCGAGCCAAATCCATATATCGACAACCCATAAGTATATCGACTTAAACCGATATATAGGTTTCGGTAGCTTGCCGAGGGCAAGATGCTAGACACGGTCTAGAGGCCTCAAAGGTAAGGCTATGCTAAATTCGGCAGGGGGCGTTTACGCGTTCTTCTTTTGTCGGTTTTCTTCTATTATTCCGTTGTCCGCAAGGTAGTTTTCGAGCTGGTTAGCGAATTTCTTCAAGTCTTCCAAAGGCGGTTTTTCGATGAACACGGGGTCAAGCGTCGACTGGACTGCCAGTTGCTCTAAATGCTCGCGAAGGTCTTGTGTGTTTTTCTCAAACTCCCGTGCGTAAGCTGGTATTTTCAGCGCCTTGGCGAGCTTGGCTTTAACCGCCTTGGCAGGAGCCGCTTCCAGCAAAGGCAATTTTCTCGTGATTACGTAGAGGTCAACCAAGTCGCGCGAGCGTGTAGGCCGGGTGCGCCTTGTTAGTATCGCCCTTATTTTTTCGCAAGCGATTTCCTGCAGCGAGTAGCACACTGCAGTTGGCGTATTGAAGTAGTCTTGGGCAACTTGGCCGAACATGGCGTTCAACTCCTTTTGCTGGGAAGCCGGAATTGCCGGCATTATTTGCTTGCGGGCGGGAGGAAAATCCAAAACCTCGTCGTAAGTCACGGTAAGCTTGAGCTTTATGGGAGCGCCGTCAGCTTTGGGTGTGAGGAGAAAATAATTCATTATGCCTCCGCTGTGAGTGCCGGCAATGCCTGTTTTGACTGCGTCATGCCGGTCTAAAACCAAACCCAAATCGTCCATTATCTTGTCGACGACTTTTTTCCTCAATTCCTTGTCAGTATGCTTGTGTTTCTTCGTCTCGCCAAACCACGTGAGGTCGATGTCTTCACTGAAGCGGTAATAGCCGTAGTATACTTTCACTAAGCACGTTCCCCCCTTGAACGCCAAATGCTCTCCTTCAGGGAGGGAATATATTTCTCGAAGAATGTAGGTGAGCCAAACGTCTTTTTCCACAAGTTCAATTGGATTTCCTCGTAATGCTGCCAAGCTTTCGGCAAAACGCCTCACGCTGAGTGGGTCGTACTTCATGTTCTCGTCTCAAAAATTTGTTCCATCAATCTCGCGTACGGCTTGGGATACTTGCGTATGAAGTAAACCAGTTGTTTCTTGATTTTTTTCTTGTCCTTGATTTTCGCGTAAACGTCTTGGCTTACTATTTTAGGGTAATCGCGTTGCTTTATTCTGGCGCTGAAGTACGCGTAGTCGGCCAGCGTGCGGGCTGGTTCGCTAAAACGCCTCACGCCCGACTTTACTACTAGCTTGTCGAAGGGCACGCCGGAAAGCTGCTTGAATTCGACGTTTAAACCCCCAAAAGCTTGTTTGCTTCTCTTCACGCGCTTTTTGCTTACAATAGTTATTGTTGTGAGGGTTTGCTGCTCCCACAAACCCGCCAGCTTCAGCGCAGTTGCCAAGCCGAAATACCAGTTTTCCTTAAGCGCGAGATTACAAGCGCGCGCGATGACGTCCAGCGAGTCCTCTTGAATAGTCCCAAGCTGGCGTTCCTCTGGAGTCCTGACGTAGTAAACTCCCTTGAAAATCACCGGTTCCAAAATGCCCGCCCGGTCAAGCCCCACAAAGGCAGTCTGAAAGTCCACTCCAAGCAGGCGGCAGGCTTCCTTAATCTGGGCTGTTGAAACAACACGGTCAGACCGCAGGATAAGCACGCTATACACTTTTCCAGCCTTGCTTTCCTGAAATGCCATGCGTAATCACGAGCTTATTCGAAGTATAACTTACATATGCATTATGTCCTTTATAATACTAATTGGTAGTATAGCGCCCTTATATGCTAGCCTAGGTGGTTAGTGCCAGCCAACTATTTAACGGTTCGCATTATACTTACTAATAAATCGACATATTGCTCATCATGAAATACGATGTTGATCTGAAGAAGCTTAAGGGCTAGAAAAAAGGGCGCCGAACTTGGAATACAGCGCCTCGGGCAAGATGCTAGGCGTGGGCTAGAGGCCTCAAAATCATTGCACGCGAGTGCAACATTTGGCACGAAAGGTTTTATCGACCTTTGGGGAGAAACAGAGGTGTGATGAGCGGAATAAACAGTTTCGACGGCAACTACCTGCGGGCTGTCGAACGAGTTAAGGAAGACCCGCAGGTTAGTGCGGAGAATAGGAAATTTATCTTGGATTTCTCCGACAAGTGCTTCGCCGACGGCTTGTCCAAAGGAAGATTAACCAAACTGCTTTTTGCCACCCGCTTTCTGGCCGGTTACTTGAAGAAACCTTTTTCTGAAGCCAGCAAGAAGGACATTCAAAACGTCGTGGCGCA
>CAZPDD010000031.1:0-10280 GCA_964585235.1 Microcaldota archaeon
ATTCAATCGGCGGATTCGACACCGAGACGCATTCGGCCGAGGACATGGACCTTACCCAGCGCATTTCCCAGCTCGGCCGCGTTGTCTTCCTCTTCCACGTGGTCGTGCCGACAAGCGACAGGCGCGTGCACAAGCTCGGCGTGCTCGGCCTGATGGCGGACTGGACGCGCGCGACGATAATGTACCTCAAGGGCCAGAAGACGACGGAATACTACGCGCCGCGGTGAGGCTTCCCGTGCCTTTTGTAGAGAGAGTTGATGAATTTCTTGTACGTCCTGCTTACGGTTTCGTCCGGCGTTCTCTTTATCCAATCGACGTAGAAATCGATGAAAGCCATGCGCTGCTCGGAATTCCTTTTCCTTTCCTCTTCAAGTTGCCTCAAATCAATTTCCGGCAGCTCGATTTTCTTTTTCCTCATTTCCCTGCACCAATGAGCTTAGCCTGGTTTTTTTCCGAAAACCTGATTGAAATGCCTTCCCCGAGGTAGTCGTCGAATGCCTCCTGTGCGTCGGGCGTGTTGATGCACTCGAGTTTTTGCCAAAGGCAGTTCCAGAGTTCTTCAAACTTGGCAAACGGAATTTTTTCCGCAATGACGTCAATGTCTTCAGTGCCCCTGCTTCTTCCAAGTGCTATTGCAACATATCCTGAAATCACGCAATAGCGTATGCCGGCCTTTTCGAGGCAATTGGTGAATGAGATGGTGAATTTGTCAAGCTCGGTAAGCTCGCGGTTTAGCCGCACCGTTTTTCCATCGAAAGCAGGCTGCATATTTAGTGTTGTGAGGCCTTAACTTAAAATAGCTCAAGCCCCCTTGCGCATTGGCGGCCCCAGCCGGTTTTTTAAGCCTGAACCGCATTTCATTCTATTCGGTAATCGCCAATGGCATTGCTTGACTTCAATTCGCTTTTCAACTACAGCCTGGCCTTC
The DNA here is from genome assembly GCA_964585235.1 of Microcaldota archaeon. Classification (GTDB taxonomy): domain Archaea; phylum Micrarchaeota; class Micrarchaeia; order Norongarragalinales; family UBA97; genus JAGVFW01. The sequence continues at coordinate 928 of CAZPDD010000031.1, forward strand.
CTCGGCCTGTTCGTTACCTGCTTCATGCTGCTCATTTACGCCCAGAACTACGCGTCGGTGCGAGTGGACCCAAAGCCCCTCCGCAGGCTCCCCGGGCTCAGCGTCATCATCCCGGCCTATAATGAGGAGGAGACGATTGCAGAAACGGTCAATAGCGTGCTTGCCAGCGACTACCCCCGCGGCAAGCTCGAGGCCATACTGGTGGACGACGGCTCAACTGACGGCACGCTTGCCATAATGCGTTCGTACGAAGTTGCGCACCCGCGTTGCGTGAAGGTGATTTCCAAAAAACAGGGCGGCAAGGGCTCGGCGCTCAACGCAGGCCTCGCAGTTGCCAAGGGCGAGCTCATCGCCACGCTTGACTCGGATTCCTTCGTCGAGCCCCATGCCCTCAGGCGGATGACGGGCTTTTTCAGCGAACGCACTACCGCCGCGGTCACTTCCGTGCTGAAAGTCGCGCGGCCGAAGAACCTGCTTCAGGAAATGCAGCGCATCGAATACCTTGTCACAGTCTTTTCCCGCCGCCTTCTTTCCTACATCAACTCCATCAACGTCACCCCCGGGCCGCTTAGCATGTTCCGTGCAACGGTCTTCAGGCGGGTTGGGGGTTACGACGAGCACAACATTCTCGAAGACCAGGAAATCGCGATGCGCATACAGGCGCACCACTACCGCATAGAAAGCTCAAGCAAGGCGGTCGTCTACACAAACACGCCCGAGTCCTTCGCCGCCCTCTTGCGCCAGCGAATCCGCTGGCAGCGGGGCGGGGTGCGCAACATCATCAAGCACTATTACCTGATGGGCAGGCGCTACGGCGATTTCGGCCTGATGATAGTGCCGCTCTCGATTTTCTCAATCATAGCGACGTTCATGGTCTTGTTGCTCTCCGCATCGGCGCTTCTTTCCGGCACCAACGCCATTGCCTACGTCCTTTCCTACGGGTTTGGAGCCCTGTGGGTGGGCCTCTCGCCAATCCACGTGCTTGGCGCGCTCATCCTCTCGGCGTCTGTCGCGTGGGTTTACCTCGGCGTCTCCTTCCACGAGGACGAGCGCGTCGGCATCCCGTCAATGATTGCCTACATTTTCTTCTACGCCCCGGTGATCAGCGTCTTCTGGATTGCCACGGCCTTAAAGGAACTCAAGGGCGACAGGCTGAGTTGGTGAAAAAGCCCGTGCTGGTGACTTTGTGAAAAAGCGCATTCTCGAACCTCTGCAGCCGGCCGCCCGGTCATTCAACTGGCGGACCTACTCAGTTGCCTTCGTCTTCTCGGTAGTGCTTTTCAGCGCAGGGATTTTCATCGGCCTGCAGCTCTCTTCGCAGGTCTCGGCTGAATTCGCTTCCCAGGCCGAGCAGCTTCGCGCAGGCACGCGCGACCTTGAAGTCCTGCTGCTGCTCGTCTCTTCAGCGAACTCGGGCGGCACGCGCCTTTGCCCCGCGCTTTTGTCACAGGCGCGCGCGCTGGATGCCCGTACGACCGACTTTGGCGTGAGCCTCGACGTGCTTGAAAAAAGCCGCGGAAGGCTCGACGTGGGCGTGCAGTCGCTCAAGCGCGATTACTCGGTCATGCAGGTGCGCGACTACCTTCTCTTCAACCAGATTTCCTCCTCGTGCGCCGCGCCGCTTCACCAGATTGTTTTTTTCTACACCAACGACGGCTGTGCGGACTGCGTCGAACAAGGAGCCATCCTGCGCGGCTACAAGCGCCTGCACCCCGACGTGCTTATTTACTCGCTTGACGTCGACATCGGAACCCCAATCACCCAGGCGCTTACGCAGGCTTTTGCAATAACTTCGTACCCTTCGATGCTGGTTGACGGAAAGTCCGTTTCCGGAATAAGAGACGGTGCTGGGCTTGATTTACTGCTTGCACCGAAGTAGTTCCAAGCCTACATTACCTTCCCATAGGCCTTGACCAGCCGGTCGGTCATCTTCGGGATGGAGTGTTTCTCGGCAGTCTTGCGCGCGTTTTCGCGCATCCTCTTTTTTTCAGCAGGCTTGAGGCAAAGTGCCTTTATGATTTTCTCGGACAAGTCGGTCTCGTCGTAGGGTTTGAACAAAAAGCCGTTGCGCCCGTCCTGCAAAGTTTCGGGAATGGCCATGCTGTCCGCGCCGACAACCGGCGTGCCGCAAGCCATGCTCTCAAGAACCGTAAGGCCCTGAGTCTCGAATGTGGAGGCGGTTACGAAAACATCGGCCGCAGCGTAGTAAAGCGGCAGTTCCTGCTCTGGCAAAAAGCCGAGGAAGCTCACGTCGCGGCCGAGGCCCATTTTTTCGACGAGCGCCTGCACTTCGGGCTTTGCCGGCCCTTCCCCGCTTATCACCAAATGGACTTTTTGCTCGCGCCTCACGCGGTCAAACGCCCTTATCACACTGTCGACGTTTTTCTCCCGGCTGAACCTTCCGGCAACAAGCACGAGCTTTTCACTCGGCCGCAAATGAAGGGGGGTCCGCGCCCACTTGCGGTCGAGATTCTGCGCAAACCTCTTCAAGTCAATCCCGTTGGGCACGGGCTCGCAATTCTCCACGCCGTGTTCCTCAAGCATCGAACACACGACTTTCGACGGCGCAGTCACCAGGTCAAATGGCTTGTAGAAAAGCTCGACTACTTTCCACGCAACTGCCTCGCCGGCCTGCCGGCCCCACTTGTTTTTCGTCAATATCTGGATGCCTTTGGGGACGAGGGTGTGGAAAGTGCCGACAAGGGGAAGCTTGAGGGACTTGGCCGAGTCGATTGCGGCAATGCCCATGCTTGCCATCGCGTGGCTGTGCACCAGTTCGATTCCCTCCTCCCGGACCTGCTTTCGCGCCTTGGGGAAAGGGAACAAGGGCACTTTATACTGCGGGTAGGGCGGGAACTTGAAGCCGGTGTGAAAGAATACCCGCTTGTCAGTATTCGCCCTTCCGTCCTCCTCGCTTCCGCTTGCAAACACGCAGACTTCGTTGCCCCGCCTCTCAAGCTCGCCCCTGAAATTGACAATCGCACGCACTACGCCGTCGACGTTCGGCAGGTAAGTGTCCGTAAAGAAACCAATCTTCATAAGGGTGTCGCCCCGAAGTGCCTCATCCCCCCTCTTCGCGCGTTCTCACGCAAGCAGGAGGGCAAGAAGGGCTAATGCGAGCGAGATTATAAACACTGCCGGCGCGGCTGCGCGCGCCATTGCCACAATCGCGTTTATGGTGCTTGCAAGCTCGCCCGCCTTGCCGCTTCCAAGCACGCGCGTTGGGTAAAGCGCCGTGCAAACCCTGCCCGAGCATTGCTCAAGGTCCCCGACGGCCCTGCCGGCCGTTTGCAAAAGTTTTTCTAGCAAAAGTTTCTCGTCAACGTTTCTTCCAAGCGGGTTGTGCACGTTGTCAAGCGTGTTGACCGCGTGCGTGTCGGTCGTAAAGACCGCGGCGTAATCAAAGCCGTATTCGCGTTTTAGCGACGCGACCATTTTTTCCCGCAGGGGCGGCAGCGTGTTGTTCGCGTCAAACAGCGCCATTGCATGGCGCCTGCCGTTGATTTCAAAAACCGCGACCTTCAGGCCGGCCTTGCCGATGCCGTTTACGCTCGTGAATCCATCCAGCCGGTCGGAAGCAACGCCGAGCTTGAATTGTTTTTGTTGCCCCCCCGCCCCCTGCTTAAGCTTGCCTGCGGCTTGCATGAACTCGTGGAATTCCCTGCTGCCGACGTTCCACTTGCGCATCCTCTCCTCGGCCGCGTGCGTGTCGGCCAATGCCACTTCCCCCCCTAGTTGCTGTCCCGCCCGCAGGCTGATTGCATAGCCGCTTGCGAAGTCGACGTCGCCGCTTGGAAAAGGCGGCGGGGAGAGCGCGAGGAAAGCGTCTTTGCCAAAAGCGAACCCGCCAATGCGCGCCATGCCGCTTGAAACCCTCAGGAGGGAAGCAGTTTTGGAAAATGCCTTGCTGTTTTCAGTCAGGCGCAGCAGCGCCTTTTCCAATTGGCTTGCGCTCGCGCTTGAAACGGGGTTGAAGTCGTGGTAGACCGTCCCGTGGAAGACGAACGCCTCGCATGCGAGCTTGCGGCCTAGCTTGTCCGAGAGGATTGCGGGAAACTCGCTTCCGCCGATGTTGCCGAACGGCCCGAAGTGCACGTTTGGTACAAGGAAAACGGCCTTTCGCCTGCCCCGAGGGTCCCTAAACTCTGCCACAGCAATAGTGGTGACTATGTCCTCCCCCATCTCGTCAAGGACCCTCTCGAGCCCCTTGTTCCCTTCCAGCCACTGGGAAAAGAACAGGCTTGCGGCCTGGGTTGCGCTGACGCCGAAGTTGCGCCGCGCGGGGGCGTTTAGCAAGTAAGCCATTCCGGCAAGAACTGCAAGCATCGCGAGGCTTGCAAGCGCCAGCTTTGGGACGAGGAAGAAGAAAGACGCCTGGGGAAGTGCAGTTTCAACCAGGCTGAGTTTTCTCCAAAGCACGATGAACGCAAGGCTGAGCAGCGGTTGCGCCACAGAAAGCAACAGCGCATTGCGCGGCCGGGCGGATAAGAGGATGGAGAGCGCGATGAACCACGTAATGAAGACAACCGCGTTTGCAAGGAGAATCGCGAATTGCGCGGCTTGCGTGGACGCGCCGAGGAGGTAAATCGCTGCGGCGAAGGAAATCGCGTTGGCAATTGCGCCAACCAAGCCGATGGAGAGGTAATATTTGAGGCTGCGGCGGAAGTGCTTGCGCGAAAGCACCGAGGCGGCAAAGACGGAGGCAAAAAGCGCGGGCAAGGCGAGGAGGAAAATGCCTTCCGCGCCGCCGAATACGAGGGCTTCGGCGGCGTTCATCGAATGCAACCGGAGGACAAAGCCCGCAAGGAACGAAAAAGCAAGCAAATAGGCGAAGAGTTTCTTGTAAGAAGGCAGGGGCGTCATGAAGCCAGGGGGCTTGAGCGCCTGTTCACGCAATTCCATTACGCGCAACTCACCTTAAAGTCAGTGGCGCCTTCGCGCCACGTTGTCGCCGCGCAACAGCATGCGCTTTGTCTTGAATGCGTTGTCGCGGAATTGCTTTAGCACATTGTCGAAGCTTTTGTGCTCTGACGCCGCTATTTTCATGAGTTCGAGCGTAATTAGCCGCAGCTCGCCGTTTACTGCCGCCAAGTCCTCATATTCTTCGTACGCGATAGGCATTTATCGACGACGCCTCCTTATCTTTTGTGAAAGGGCGTAATGAATATAAATCGTCGCTTTCGAAAGGTTGAAAAAATGGCTAAAACGTGTCCCTCGTGCGGCAAGACCGACCTTGAGGCCGAATTCGTCGGCTCCTTCTGCGTCGATTGCTACTCCGAGCGCTTTCGCGTCTTCACGCTTCCAAAAGAATTCTCCGTACGCATCTGCTCGCGCTGCAAGCGCCTGTTCGCAAAAGGCAAGTGGATAACTTTTGACGAGGGGCTGCTGAAAAGCTGGCTGCTTGAGAAAGTTAAGTCGCAGCTTCCCCTCGCCAACCAGGGCGTTTCCCTCCGGCCATTGAAGAAGGGCTATCGCGCTGACTTCAAGTTTGTGTTCGATGCGGAGGGGACGAGGATTGAAAAGCAGGCTTCCTTGAACGTGGAGGTCGACCGCAACTTGTGCGACGACTGCCACAAGAAAAGCGGGGGCTACCACGAGGCGGTAATCCAGTTGCGCGGCGGCGACATCGAACGTCTGCGAAAGCTTGCGGAAACCCTGGCGGTTCAAATCCAGAAAAGCTCGTTCGTCAGCGGCTACGAGGAGAAGAAGGAGGGGATTGACTTTCTCGCAGGCAGCCGCCGCGCGGCGATGCAGGCAGTCAACGGCCTCGGCCGCGAGTTCACCGTCAGCAACAAGCTCACCGGCATGAAGGAAGGCAAGCGCCTCTTCCGCGCCAGCATCTGCATACGGCTTTAGACTACGAAAGCCTGCGCAGGTCCTTGAACGCGTCGAAGTCCGAATCGAAGGAAATTATTTCCCGTATTCCCATGCGCCTTGCTGCCGCAACCGTCAATGCATCGCAGAAACTGAGGTTGGCGTACCTGCCCAAAGTCTCGGCAGCGGTCCTCAATTCCTCCTCTGAATGCGTTTCCATCTCCAAGTTTTCTGACCTGAAAATATTTCTCGCAACTTCGAGGGCTCGTTTGCCTTCGTCGTGCCTGCGAATCATTTCAAGAGTTTCCTGCAATACGCTCGAGGTGCAAATCAGTGTTTCCCGCGAATGTTTTTTCAGGAGCTCGACTGCCCGTTCATGAAGTGGGTCGTTTTGCCGGAAAAAGGCTACAAATACGCCAGTATCGACGAGTTTCACTCAATCGTCCCGCCCGTAAATGACTTCGTCAGCATCAACCGCGGAATTGGTGCGCGGACCGCCCTTGATGAAGCCGGCGAAGTCCAACAGCCGCTTGGATTTCTTTTTCTTGCCTGCCTGTGCCTCGTGCCTTACCGCTACCCTCACTGCGTAGTCAAAAGCATCGGCATCCGAGACTCTTCTCTCCGAAGTAAGCATCTTCATTGCCTTGAGGTGCCGGAGGCTCCGCAAAGAAGTGCGCCTTATCCTAATCGGGACCGTGTCAGCGTACATGGTGGCCGCCTATTACTACTTTTACTACATTTTTCTGCAAACTGCTTTTTATAACTTGCGCTGATTTCGTTTTTCGAAAAATAGCCCCCTTGCCTTTCAGGCGCTTGCGGCAGTCTGGCCGCCAAGCGCCTTGATGGCCTCCCTTATCTCGTCCATTTCCGCGCCAGTTGCCAAGAGGGGGATGCCTTCGCTTTCGGCGATGCGGACTGCGAGCTTGTCGACCTTGTCGGATTTCAGCCCGTGAAGCACCACCAAGGCGGGTTTGATTGGGCTTACGCGGATGGCGACCATCGGGCTTCTGCCGGTGCTGACATTTGTGAAAACAAGCGCGCGTTGCGTGGTGGTGCTGTAGATTTTCATGAAGCTCTCGTAAGGAAGCTCGAGGATGACTTTGATGCTGTCAATCACGGTGCAGCCGTATAGCGTCAGGCCTGCGAGCTTTCCTTCGCCCGCAACTGCCTTTGCCTTGATGGCTTTTGCGAACTCCTCGCCCGTGATTGCACGCGGGAAGTTGAGCACTTCGAAAAACGGCGTTGGCGCCTCAGCTTCTGCAAAGCGCTTGACAAGCTCGCCCCCGCGTCCCACGTCAATGTTTGTGATGGCGTCGACAAAGCGGTGGATGACGCCGATGCCGGGGCTCTTGCGCCGGTTGCCTTCATAGTCGCTTATGGTGCTTGGCGTTATCTTCAAGTACTTTGAAAGCTCGGCTTGGCTGATGCCAAACACTTCGCGCCATTTTTTCATCGCCGCCCCGGGGTCGGCCGACAGCGCAATCTCGCCCGCAATCTTCACCTTAAGCTGTTCCATGTGGAAAACGAATAGCGCAAGGTCGCTTAAAAAACTATCGAACACGCCTACGGCGATTGTCTATCCTCAGGCGGTAGTGTTTGGAATAAATATCAATCCGCAGTGAACAACACATGCCGGAATTGGCTAAGCTCGTTGCGCTCTTTATACTTTTGGGCGGCGTTCTCGCAGTGACGCAGGCCGGCCGGATTGGGGATGCCTTTGGGGTTCATCCGGCTCCCCCGGCTTCGCAAGGGGGAGGAATTACTGCAGCTGGCGGAGCAGGCCGCTTCCCATCATCTGCTGAATCATCGCCGGGTGTTGCCGCAAACTCCGGGGCTTTAGCTAAGGGAGGTTCAGGGCCCGAAAGTATCTTGAGTAACCCGCCTGCAAGCCCCCCGGGTTCTAGCGTGCAATCTGCACCGCTTGGGTTGCATTTTGTAAGTGTCAACCTCGAGTCACCTTACCCTGTCGATATTCCCATTCCTTTGGGCGACCTCTTTCCCGGCGAATCATCCGCAGGTGGGGTACTAAAAGACGTGGAGGTTTTCGAGGCGCCGAGGGGTGTTTCCATCACTGCCGGCGTCGTGCCTGCCCCGTCCCAGGAGGAGGGCGGCGCGGAAGTCCCGGAAAATGCAGCCTTCCTGCGCATCGACCCTGCAACAATTAAGGATGCAGCTCCATTCACGATAAAATTGAAGCCTCTTCTCACTAACGGCAATCCCGAAAACGCCGTGGATGTGCAAATCAACCCGTTTTTCGGCAAGCTGGAAGTTTTGCAAGCCGCCGACTGCGACTCTGCGAATAGCATGGCTCGTGCCAGGCTTGAAGCGCTTTATTCAGAGAACCTCCGCAACGCGGAAGTGACTGGGCTGAAAGGCGGCGGCCGCCTTGTATTCGCAATCGCGCCGCAGGCCAAGGCCGATGAATTCACAGGCGAACAACCAGCCGGCGACCAGCCCGCCCCCGACGTTCCTGCCGAATTTGCTTACCAGGTGGAAGATGCCCTCTCCTCATTAAAATGCGCGAGTGACGGGGTGGTCCCGACGGTTTTCGACGCAAGGCTTGGCGCCGACGGAGTCTTGTCAGTATCAGCTTCGAACTTCAACCCCGATGCGAACGAGTTGGGAGCATGAAAAAAACGCTTTTTCTCGGCATAGTGATTCTCGCGCTGCTTTCATCTGGATTTGCGGCAGCAGCGGGAAAGCCCGACGCGATTCAGGCCAAGCGCGAGCGCACGCTTGGTGTGGGAGAGGTCGGAACTGCAGAGGAAAGCAGGAGCATGTACTTCGAGATTCGCATTACGAGCGTAAAAGCTGGCGAAAGCTTGCCTGAATATCCTTACATTACGCTCGACGTTTACGCAACCGACTTGAGCAGGAACCACGAGGTGTTTGAGTGCAGGCCTTTTGAGAAATTCTCCACTTACGATGAGGCCGGCCGCCCCGAGACGTGGCTACGCAACAAGTGCGGCTTTTTCGGCGGCCCGGACATAATGCTTGCCTCTGCAAAGTCGGAGAAAGGGCCAGGCGGCAAGTGGACTGTGAAGTTCAAGCCTATTGACGCGGGAATAAGCCTATTCAGGGCCCTTGCGCGCATGAAGGCCCACGGGACAGTTTCTTCGGTTGCACCGCTGGAAATCGTGAACAAGGGCACTTTCCTCATTTTACACAATACCGGCGGGTTTTTCCTCGAGGAAGGCGGATTACGCACGGGATGCATTCTTGAAAAGCACATTTACGTTGATGCGAAAAATTTCGTGGGCGACTTGTGGCGTTGCGGCAGTGAAGAAAAGCCGAAGCTCAAGTTCTTCTCAAAGCGCGAGACGCTTGTTCCGCTCTCTTTCAACGTCCATTTCGATGAAAAATATTACCTCGCCCCTGCTCCCGCAAGACCCCCTGTCACAGTAATTCCCGCAGCACCAATTCGTTCCTCGCCAACCACACCTTCCGCCGTCCTGCCGCCTGCGACTACCCCCTCCCCCCCCAGAACTACTTTCGTCACCCCCCCGCACCCCCCCAAATTGCACGGCAAAGCCGACCGG